>DUHJ01000047.1 GCA_013330925.1 Candidatus Poseidoniaceae archaeon
GACCATGCCGTTGGTGACCACCACACGTGGGCCGGACGGCGATGAGGGAAACAACCCGAGCGGGTGACCTGAATACATCGGCAAACATTGCTCATCGGTCATCACGGCGAGGTAACGCATGGCGAGCCTGTATTGCGCCCAATTTTGGAACACAGAACCGTTTCCACCGTACGTGATGAGTTCGTGCGGGAACTGGGCAACCGCAGGATCGAGGTTGTTCATGATCATCAGCATGATGGCCGCTGCGTGTGGGGTCTTGGCGGGGTATGCGTCGAGGGGATAGGCTTTCATCGGCACCGCCGTTGGACGGTACCGGTGCATGATGATACGACCATAACGATCGAGTTCCTGAAGAAATTCTTCTGCGACAACGTCGTGATGGCTTGACGGGAGATACCGGAGTGCATTTTCCAACGCCAACCGACGCTGCTGTGCCGACAACGTCGCGGGTCGGTCGGGTGCGTGGTCCACGGTAGGGTCAAGAGCGACCTTGGATGGAACGTCCTTGGGGATGCCCTCGAGGATGGACGCCTTCAGCGCGGCATGAAGGTCGCCCATGACTCCTCCTTTGACTCCCGACCTTTGTGGTTTGTCCATCCCAACCGCTGTGCTGAGACTTGAAATACGACCAAGGAAGCCTCACCTCATGGAGGAGCAACCTGGTCTGAGCAGGGTCGGCACAGGCGCGTTGCTCGGTTCTACCGTGGCCGTGTCCATCGTGGCCATTTTTCTTGCCATGATCGCTTCACCCTTGGTGGACGACCCGACCGACAACAACGGCTCTTCCGCCCTTCGGGTCCCCGTATGGGAACGGGCTGGACTTCCATACGACGTCACCTCGGACTTTGGAAGCGTGCTCGAACCTGGACCTTACGGCCCACTGGCCACGCAAAACGAGTGGAATTCAACCCACATGTTCGTGGAGTACGAATTGCCGCTTTCCGAAGGCGGTGCGGCCGCGACAGGCCCGGTCATATCACTGGCGTATTGGCGACCTGACGTTCCAGAAGGCGTCCAGGTTCCTGTGATCGCTGAATTTGGACCCTATTTCCAAGAGCCGAGCGTGGAAACACCCACAATCGAAGTGCCCGGGTCTTGGCTTGGACAGATGGTCGTTGACCAACTTCTGCCGCACGGCTACGCGTTCGCCCAAGTGTCGGTGACCGGAACCGGCCGCTCAAACCACTGCATGGACCTCATGGGCTTCGCTGAACAAGAGGGTGTGAACGCGGCCGTGACGTGGCTCGGTGAACAGAATTGGTCCAATGGCGCGGTCGCGATGATCGGTAAATCCTACGACGGCAGCACGCCGTGGCAGGCGGCCATGTACGGCAACGAAGCGCTGAAGACAATCGTACCGATTTCAGGACTCATTGGCGTGAAGGAATTGATGTGGAGGAACGGTTCTGCTGAAGCGCGTGCTCCAATCATGCACAACGGCGTGTACGGTTCGTACGGCATTGATGGAGATGAGGAGGATTACCAAAACATCTGTCCAGATTACCTGATTGGACCGGGAACCGGTGTGGCTGCGTGGATGTTCGGTTCAGAAGTGGTCGGGGATTACTGGGCCGAGCGCTACTTCTTGGATCGCGTCATCGAGAATTACCAAGGCAGCGTCTATCTGATCCAAGGCATGCACGATTGGAACGTGGACCCGCACATGGCCGTTCCCACCATGAACCGTCTCATCGATGCCGGCATCGAAGCACGTGGCCTCTTCGGCCAATGGGACCACGATTACCCGGACCGGCCCGTGCAGCTTGACGATCGGAGTGAACTTGGTGGCTGGGGCGGTGAAGCCTTTCCAGAGATGGTTCGTTACGATTGGATGCAGGACCTTCACGAATGGTTTGACTATTACCTGAAGGACATTGGGCCACAGCCGGGTCAATGGATTGAGGTCCAGTCAAACCACGGGCAGTGGCGGTTGGAGGAGCGGTATCCTCCAGCGGACACCACCGAGATGATGATGAAACTCGGGGATGAACTCAGCCTCGAAGGCGGGGGTTTGACCGTGTTGCCGGACACGAACACAGGGCCCACCTGGACGAGTGAACCGCTGTCGGAACCGATTCAAATCGTCGGCACACCACGCCTCCACGTTGAAGTTCGGACGGCCACCGTTGGCGGGCAATTGTACGCCCTGCTTGAATCATGCAATGAGAACAATTGCCTCCACGTTGGTCACGCGATCATGGACCTTCGATACCATGCCGGTGGAGACGACATCCAAACGTGGGTGGCGCCTTTGCAAACCATCACTGCATTGATGGAATTCATGCCCCTTGATGCGGATGTCCCAGCAGGTCACACCCTCAGGCTCAGTCTGACGTCCACTGGTCTCGATTACCTGCCCGCCTCCACCTCGACCGTCGTTACGGTGTTGGAGGGCGAAGGAAGCACGTTGCAACTGGACCTGGTGGACCTTGACGAACGACGGCTCTTCGACCCGCCCACTTGCCTGCATGAGCGGTGTTTGGGCGCGTCGGCGTGAATCATTCTTCGGCGGTTGCCTCAGCCCCGGATTCACCGTCGAAGCTCACTTCGATCCATTTGCTGGTCGGCGTGTTGGACACCGCTGCCGTTGAATCCAACGGGACCAAAACGTTTGCTTCGGGGAAGTAACTGGCCAAGTTTCCTCGAGGAATCGCATATGGGATTAGACGCCAGTCGCTCGCATGGCGTTCCCCGTCGCTCCAATGACTGATCAGGTTCACCTTGTGGCCTGTTTTCCAACCACGCTCTGCCATTTCTTCGGCGTTCATGAACACCACACGCCGGTTGCCTTTGACGCCTCGGTATCGGTCTTCCAGACCATAGATGGTCGTGTTGTATTGATCGTGAGAACGGAGGGTCATCATGACGTGGCTTCCGCCGTGTTTTGGGGTCAAATCTGGTAGACCGTGGAGTGAGAAATTAGCTCGTCCTGAAGGGGTGTTGAATCGCAATTCATCACGAGGGGGATTCGGCAATTCAAATCCGTTGGGTTCACGAACGCGATCGTTGTATGCGTCAAATCCTGGGATGGAGGCTTCAATCATGGAGCGAATGGCGTCGTAGTCTTCTGCCATGTTTCTCCAAGCCACGTCGTCTTCCCCGAAGGTTCGGGCCGCAAGTTCTGCGACGATCCACGGTTCGGAGCGGAGGTCCTTCGACGCGGGCATCAGCCTGCCTTGAGACCGATGAACGATGCCCATGGAATTCTCGACGGTCACGAACTGAACCTTTCCGGACTGGAGGTCTACTTCCGTACGACCAAGGCAAGGCAGGACGAGGACGTCGCCATTTGAAGGAAGCATGTGGGAACGGTTGGGTTTCGTGGACACGTGGATGACCAAAGGCACCTGTTCGATGGCGGCTGCCGTCCGATCGGTGTCTGGCGCTGCGGAAACGAGGTTCCCACCCATGGCCATCAACACGTCAACCTCGCTCCTTTCCATGGCGCGGATGGCGTTGACGACGTCGTACCCATGCTCCCGGGGCATGGTGACTCCGGTGCCTTCCTGCATCCGATCGAGGAAGGCTTCTGTTGGAGCCTCCCAAATGCCGACCGTTCGATCGCCTTGGACGTTGGAATGGCCACGCACTGGACAAAAGCCTGCACCTGGTCGACCCACATGGCCTCCAAGAAGCAGGAGGTTGACCACTTCTTGAATGACAGCAACCCCGTTCCTGTGTTGCGTCAAACCCATCGCCCAGCACGCGATGGTTGCATGGCTCGCATTGAGCATCGATGCAGCCAGTTCAATCTGTTCTTTGGCCAAGCCGGTGTCCTGCAGAACGGTGTCCCAATCAAGGTCTTGCCGAGCATTGGCAAACGCATCAAAACCGGAGGTGTGCTCGTCCACAAACGAGGTTGCAACGGCACCGGCCTCGATGGCCAAGTGTTGCAAGGCGTGCAAGAGTGCAGCGTCGCTTCCGATGCGAACGGGAAGGTGCAGGTCAGCGAGCTGGTCGTCGAACAAATCCAACCGCATGTAATCCTGAGGATGCTTGAACCGCTCAAGACCCGCTTCGGGCAATGGATTGACGTGAATGATGCGTGCACCGGCCCGCTTTGCATCCCTCAAAGACGTCAGCATGCGTGGGTGATTGGTCCCAGGATTTTGTCCAATGACCACGATTACGTCGGCCTTTGGGAAGTCCGACAAGCGGACCGTCCCTTTCCCAATGCCGATGGTCGAGCCAAGCGCTTTCCCACTGGACTCATGGCACATGTTCGAACAGTCAGGGAGGTTGTTCGTGCCAAGCCTGCGCACCATCAATTGGTACAGGAATGCGGCTTCGTTGCTGGTTCGGCCGGAGGTGTAGAAGACCGCTCTGTTTGGATCTTCAACCGCTTGAAGACGCTCAGAGGCCATGCCGAGGGCATCATCCCACGAGATGGATTGGAAACGATCGTCGCCAGATTTCCGAACGACCGGATGCGTGAAACGACCGAGGCCACCAAGTTCGTAATCGCTCATTCCGGCCCACTCGAAGATGGATTTTGAGGCAAAAACTTCCGGTGTGAACCTGGCTGACATCGCTTCTTCAGCCACAGCTTTTGCACCGTTTTCGCAAAACTCGAATCCTGAACGGTGTTCAGGGTCGGGCCATGCGCATCCCGGGCAATCGAACCCATCCTGTTGATTGACGGTTCTGAGGGTCTTCCACGTCTTGCGCACACCCATGCGGCGAACGCCGTGCTTTGCGCTGGAAAGAACCGCGGGAATACCGGCCGCGCGGGTTTTTGGAGAGGTCACGCGCAAGCTGGCGTCGTCCTTCGGCGTCCGTCCGGAGCTGTTCTCCATGACGTTCGCCGTGCCTGCTTGGATTCAAGCCTTTGCGACCACGTCCGTCCATGGACCGACAAATTGCGGGTTGTCGCCAAGCGCGAATCCCATGACCAAGACGCCGTGGTCGCGTGCAAGTTTGGCGGCTTGATTCGACATCGCGCCGACACAAGCCACCTGCGGCAAACCAAGACGGACGACTTTGGCCATCAGGTCCCAACCGCAACGGCCTGACAAGAGAAGGACGGACGGTGGAGCCGATGCATGGTGGTGGATCCACATGCCTACAACCTTGTCG
>DUHJ01000007.1 GCA_013330925.1 Candidatus Poseidoniaceae archaeon
CCAAGCCCCCTTCATCGGCGAGGGCCTTGTCGAGTGCGGCCGCCAACCCTGCCGCTGCACGACGTTCGTCCTCGCTCTTTCCGGGCGGGACGTCGACGTCCGTCGGATCGTCGCTCAGCACGGCCGGGTCTGGAACGACGGAGACGTAGACCCGCGTGACCGCACCGTCGTAACGCTCGTCCACGAGGGATTGGTTGGCCCACACGCCTGGAGAGAAGGCCAACGACGACTGGGCGAGGAAGCCTGCAACGCGAACGGATTTTGACGTCCCGGGATCGGACGGTGCGATGAGTTGGAATTCCTGGCCGAGCGTGAGGGGCAAGACCCCGACCGCCGCACCGTCCGTGCTCGCCTCGAGCCCAAAAGAGGCATCCACGATGACGAGGTTGTCGTCCGACAACACCCGTGCCCAGACCTCCGCCTCGTTGGAGCCGAGCCCTTCGTCCCAGAGGTACAAGGGCAGACCGCCATGAGCCGCGAACGCTCCGTCAGCGCCTCGAAGCACGTACGGCGCAGGTGCGCGTTGACCGTCGTCCAGCACCACCACTGCACGAGAGACGGGCGCAACGGCGTCGATCCGCTCTGCTTGCTGAGGGTCGAGCCCCCACGACAGAGGATCAACGCCGACATCGACCGGGGAGGCACGGCTTCCTGTGAGCAGAAGTTCGAACTCGCCCTCGGACTCCTGCACGAAGTCACCTGACACGGATGCAAAGGAACTGGTGTATCCGCCAAGCACCACCACCGCAAACACCGTCACGGCAAACATGGACATCACCACCGCCGTGCGAAGCGGTTGTGCAACGGGGTGCGCGAGCGCCAATCGACCGACCAAGCGGGGGCGCCGGCCCCGGGCGGCCAAGAGGCGAAGCAAGCGAGGGACCACGGTCACCAAAACGACAACACCGGCCAAGACCTGAAGCAGCCCCAGCACGAGCATGCTGATCTCATCGAAGGCCGTCGCAGCACGAATAGGGTCCATGGATTCTGGCCACAACGACCACAGGAGGACCCCCAAGGCCGCGACGCCGAGCGAATTGGAAGGGGCAATCCTGAGTTTGGCCTCATGATGTGCACCGCCTTTGCTTCGGAGGGCAGGGAGGATCCACATCACGACCAAGCTCAACGCGACGATGAGACCGTCCCCAATCAGCAGCCAGCGCAAGCGGGCGAAGGGCGCGTCCAACCCACCGAACGTCAGCGAGACCGCGGAGACCGCAGAAAGGCCCAGGGCGGCTGCAACACCGACGAACACGGGCCACGGCAAGGCTTCGGTCATCCTGGTCCGAACACCTCGAAGCGCGTGGAGCACGTCCAATCTGCTTGACCATTGTGCAGAAGCCCCCAAAGTGGCCATGGCGATGAGCATGCCCCACACTGCCCCAGCCATCACCGAGGACCATGACCAATCAAAGGAGAACGTGGTGGCCCCCACGGCGCTGAAGGCCGAGGTAAAGCCCAACGCCACAATCCGTCCTAAGAACACGCCCAAGAGGCCGCCGAGGAACCCCGCCAAGGAAGCCAAGACCAATCCCTCCATCAGGGCCGCACTCCGCGCGTCCGCTCGCGTCAGGCCGATGGCCCTGAGGGTGGCGAGTTCGCGTCTTCGAGCCTCGGCGAGCAGCACGACCACGGTGACGGCCAACAGAACGCCTGCGGCGATGGTGAACCCGCCAAACACGAGGAACATGCCCGACAAAAGACCAGAGGAGGCCTCGGCTTGTTCAGCGGCTTCAACGCGAACGGGCGTAAGACGAAGTTCACTGTTCTCAAGGGTAGCGACGTCGTCAAACCATGCCTCGACCGCGGCTTCAAGGGCGACAAATGGCGTCACGTTGGGCTGAAGCACGACCAGTGACCGGTCACCTTCTGAAGCGCCTGCCAACCGTACCGCGGCCTCGGGGTGGACGACGCCAAGAATGAGTTGCTCCAACTCCTCCACACCGGTCAGGTTGATGGTGGCTCCATCGAGCGTGACATTGAGCCGGCTGCGCTTGCTGTCTCCCCACGCCCATGGAACGGATCCTGCCACCCAAATTTCGTCTCCTTCGCTCAGGTTCAGGACATCGAACGCTCCGCTGAGCATCACGTCCTCTTCTCCGATTCCGGCCCCATCGCCTCCAGAGGAGGCGAGGAACAACACGGGGACGCGACCAAGTCCGTCCACCTCCGCTTCCTTTGGCAGGCGCAACTCGATGACGTCACCACGTTCGACGTCCCATGCGATGAGCCGATCGGAACCCCCGCACCAAGCAAGGCTGGTGTTCAGGCCGTCCATGACCCCGGTTCTGCCGTCGCACCCCGGCCCGCTTGCAGCGGTGAGGTTCACCGGCCCGGCATCAGCAGAAGGTGCAACGGAATCCACCAACCATGATTCAACGGTGGAAGGGCTGACCATGATCCGTGTCGAAGACCATCCAAACAACCCCTCCATGTGGACGAGGTAAGTGCCGTTGGATTCGTCTTCAAGCCGCATGTTCAGCAGAGGATCAGGGACCGTAAGATTGAGCGGATGGCGGTGGTGCAACGGGGCGTCGGAACCGTCCTCGTTGACCTGATAGACCGCTGCATGGAGGTTGGACAAGGGCCCCTCGATGACCAAGGCGGATCCTTCGTGTGCGACGAGGGCGTGAACGGCATGTTCACCGAGGCGCATGGGGTCGTCCCGTGGACGTTCGGACCACATCACGTGGAGGCCAGATGCGTGGCCGAACCAACCGACCTTGCCGTCGATGGCGTGCGCGTCCAACAACCCGCCGTCTGGTACGTGCCAAAGGGAAGGCATACCAGCGCCGCCCACCTGAAATCCTGCCCCAGCCATCCCCACGTGCCACAGCGCACCGCCTGACCATTGGAGGTCGGTCAAATCCGCGTCGGCCAACACCAAGGAACGGTGACCGTTGATCTCGAGGAGTTCCACCGGAGCTTGCACAAGTTCCGTCATGACCGCATCGCTGGCGAGCGTGCTGAGGTTCTCACGAAGTGCATCCACAAGGTCGCCCTCGAGCCGGCCGAGGCCAGACTCGCGGGCCACGGCGAGCGCCCCTCCTGCATTCTCGAAGACGATGCCGTCCATTCGAGCGGTCCAGGCGCCATCGATGACGTTTGCAAGGTCTTCGTCGACGAGGTCCCACGCGCTTCGGTCCCCAAAGGGAACACGAGCCGAAAGGTGCAGGGAGGACGCTCCTTCTCCAGCGAGCGCTCCAAAGGTGGTCATGGACGTCATCAAAGCAGGTTGACCGAGGCCGCCGATGGCCGCTCCAGCGGCCGATGGAACCACGGCGTGAACGTGGACCAAGCCGCGATGCCGCAGCACCCTGCCTTCCTCCACCGCAGTCCAACTCAGGTTGAGCGTGTCGCCAACGTTGACCTCCAAGGCGTCAGCCATTTCTTCCGTGATGGCCGCTTCGTTGCGCCCCGTCGCGTTGGAAAGCAAACCAAGGGTGGTGTAGGTCAAACCCGTCCTTTCCTCGAGCACAGGCCAAGGATCTGGGTGTTGGTCCACCGGCTGCTGGGCGTACCAACCCACCGAGGGAAGTGCACGTCCATTGGGCCCTTCAACCGCAGCGGACAGGGCCCGTGTCGCGCGGACGCCGTCAAACACCGCAAGCCCCTCACCGTCGCGCATGTTCATCGCCTCGACCGCGACGGCGGAGATGAACTCGGCATCGAGCAAGATGGGTTGGGCCGTGGCGGGATCGCGACCGGAAAGGACCACGTCGGTTTCGGTCCATACCGCATCGACCTGCCGCTGAACGGTGGCGTCCAAACTGTCCCCGACCACGAGGGAGGACGACACGATCGACGACGAGACCACCAAGGCCACCAGCATGAGGGCGGCTTGTCGCGGCCTGGCGCGGATGCTTCGGAATGCGATTCGGGCCACGAGACCGCGCCTCGGCCACAACAATGCAGGGATGAACAAGGACGAGGCGAGACCGGCAAGGGACCCTGCGAGCACGGTCAACACGGGGCCCAGACCGAGCCAATGCAGCAACCATGCGGTGAGCGCCGCGTCAACGGCGGGACCGATGAGCACGAGGGACCCTGCACCCCACGTCCGGTCGCGTAACCCAAGCAGGGCAAACAGCCCAAACAGAAGACCAACGAAAGCGGCCAACCCTACCACGAGGGCGAGCATCACGCCTCCTCCGAGGCGTCGTTGCCGTTGAGGAAGAGCCCGTCGCGCATGCGAAGGACGCGGTCGCAGCGTGCGGCCACGGCCTCATCGTGCGTCACGATGAGGAAGGTCATGCCTTCCTCCTTGCACAGCCGGGACATGAGGTCGAGCACGTCGTCGCTGGTCACGGAATCCAAGTTTCCAGTCGGCTCGTCGCACAGCACGATGGAAGGGCGGTGCACCACGGCACGAGCGACGGCCACACGTTGTTGCTGGCCCCCGCTGAGCATCGCAGGCAAGTGATCTGCCCGGTCGCCCAGACCGACCGACGCCAGGGCCTCCAACGCCACGGACCGAACCTCATGGGCCGGTCGTCCAGAGAGGAGAAGTGGAATTTCCACGTTCTCCGTGGCCGTCAACACGGGAAGCAGGTTGAACGCTTGAAAGACAAATCCCAAACGCTCACCGCGCAGTCGAGTTCGTTGATCGTCGTCGAGGTCGAACAAGGAATCACCCTGGACCAGCACCGTTCCTGCAGAGGGTGCATCCAAGCCGCTTAACACGTTCAACAGCGAGGTCTTGCCGCACCCAGACGGCCCCGTGATGGCCACCATTTCACCGGCTTGCACCACCACGTCCACCCCGCGGACCGCGTCGACACGACCGTCACCGCTGGGGTAGACCTTCCACACACCCGTGGCGTGGAGGGCTTCGACCATGCTCAAGAAGGTCCGAGTGCGTTTATCAAGCCGCGCCACAAGCGCACAGCATGGGCTCCATCACGGTCCGCGTTCTCGCCTTCGGGCCCGCTGCAGAACGCCTCGGCGGACGGCACCACACGCACCATGTGGCCTCAGGCACCACCGCAGGCAGCTTCGTGGCGAACCTTGGTTTGCAGGACTGGTTGGACATGGGGATGGCCTTGGCGGTGAACGGAAACCGAGTTGAGCGCAATGCCGTGCTCGAGGAGGGCGTCGAGCTGGCCCTGCTCCCCCCGGTCTCGGGCGGCTGAGTTCAGCCCCGCGATGGCTCCGGCTGCTGCACCCCTTGACTTTGGCCGAGACCGCCGTTTCAACACGAAGGCTTGAAGCGAACGAGCGCCCACCGAGGTTTGAGCAACATGGCGTCCATCGGCGGCCCCGAGGTCCTGATCATCATCGTCGTGTTCTTCGTGCTTTTCGGCGCACGCAGG
>DUHJ01000097.1 GCA_013330925.1 Candidatus Poseidoniaceae archaeon
CAAATCATCGAACAATGGCCCGAGGCGAACCAAACCGAGCATCGTGGGGGGAAGTGATTCATCGTAATCCCAAGGCGCAGCAACCCCTCCGAAGCCGTACTTGCTTGCCTGCATGGCGTCGAGCAAGTGGTCGCCCCGTCGTTGCAGCCAACGGCGGAAGAGCAGCACGCCTCCACCGAGGCCCAGTGCTGCCACGCCCCAAACCCAGGCATCCATAGGATTGACTTGTCCCGGCTCCTTTAGAGCAGTTCCGGCTGCGCTCAGGCGTCTCGGAAGCGGGCGATGACGCCCTCCAGCGCTTCTGCGGAGGGCCGCAGGTCGTCGGTTCCAAGGTCGATGAGGGCCTTTTCAGGGAGGTTCAGCACCTCGTGCATCGTCGGTTGGTTGCCGTCAAAGTAGAGCAAACCGGTGACGTGATGATCTTCGGAATCGGCCTTGTGAAGGGCCGAAAGGGCCGCAACAGCGTCTGAGGGGTCGTGTTCCGCATCGATGGTCTCCAATCGGATGGTGGATCCGTCGTGCAGGGTGATGTCCACAAAGTGGCCTTCAGGCACTTCGACTTCTTCGATTGGCATGCGCTGAGGGATGTAATCCGGCATGTGGAGGGTGACTTCGTTTTCCTTGACGTAGCCGTACGATTTGTAGGACTCGTCGTTGTTGTTGAAGGTCACACAAGGCGAGATGACGTCAATGAGGGCGAAGCCCTTGTGGGCCATGGCCGCCTTCAGGAGCGCCGTCAATTGTTTCTTTGAGCCGGAGAAGGAACGGGCCACGAAGGTGCAACCGAGGTTGATCGCCATGGCGCAGAGGTCGATGGGTTGCTGCTTGTTGGGGCGCCCCTTCTTCTTCTTCGAACCGACTTCGGCGGTGGCGGAGTACTGACCCTTCGTCAGGCCGTACACACCGTTGTTCTCGACGATGTAGACCATGTCCAGGTTCCTTCGAATGGCGTGGATGAGTTGGCCGATGCCGATCGAGGCGCTGTCGCCGTCTCCGGACACGCCCAGGTAGGTCAATTCACCGTTGACGGCGGCCGCTCCAGTGGTCACCGAGGGCATGCGACCGTGGACGGTGTTGAATCCATGCGATTGGCCGAGGTAGTACGCCGGAGTCTTGGAGGAACATCCGATGCCGGACATCTTCGCGATGCGGTGCGGCTCGATGCCGTTTTCCCACGCGGCCTTGATGATGACCGAGGAGATCTGATCGTGGCCACATCCGGGGCACAGCGAGGAAGGGCCGCCCTTGTAGGCGTCGACGGGCTGGTCGATGATGTTGAGCTTCACGGGTCGGGCCTTTCGTGCAGGGGCGTCGCTCATGCTTCCACCTCCTCGATGGTCTTCATGATTTGATCCGCGTAAATCGAGGCACGCGGGGGCATGCCGTCGGAATACGCGACGGAGTGAACACGGTCCACGAGGTGGTTGGGCAGCTCGCGGCGCATGATGCCCCAGAGTTGCCCGTCTCGGTTGATCTCCAGCACGATGACGGTCTTGTGACGCGCGCAGAAGGCCTCAACTTCGCTGTGGAGCGGGAGGCTGCGCACACGGCATTGGCTCACCTTGCGGCCTTTGGCTTCGATGATGTCGTCGATTTCTTGGATGGTGTTCTCCATGCTGCCAAAGTAGACGATGCCGACGTCGCATTCCTCTTCTTCCCGTAGAATGGGAGCGGGGAGGTGGTCGCGGGCGCCGTCGATCTTGCGGCGGAGCCGGTCCATCAGGTCGAGGTAAATGTGGGACTTCTCGGAATAGACGCCGTAGGGGTCGTGTCCGGTTCCACGGTAGAGGATGGGGGCCATTCCGCTGCCGGGCAAGGTGCGGTAAGGGATGCCGTCGCCGTCCACGTCGCGGTAGCGGCCAAAGTCCTCCATGGCCTCGAAGATGTCCCGCTCGCGAATGACCTTGCCACGGTCCATCGGTACGTCGGGGTAGGTGAAGCCTTCACAGGCCCATCGGTTCATCCCAAGGTCAAGGTCGGAGAGGCCGAAGACCGGGGTTTGGAAACGTTCGGACACGTCGAAGGCGCGCCAGCCGAATTCGAAGCACTCCTCGACGGTACCAGGGATGAGCACGATGTGCTGGGTGTCCCCGTGGCTGCCTTCGTAGAGCATCTGAAGGTCGGATTGTTGGGTGCGGGTGGGCAGACCGGTCGAGGGTCCGACGCGGTTGACGTCCCAGAACACCGACGGAACCTCGGCGAAGTACGCCAATCCGATGAATTCCTGCATCAGGGAAATGCCGGGTCCGGAAGTCGCCGTCATGCCACGTGCTCCGGCCCATCCTGCGCCGATGACCATGCCGGCCGCTGCCAGCTCGTCTTCGGCCTGAATCACGGCGCAGGTGGCTTCCCCGTCATCGTTGATCCTCAATTCAGGGATCCATCCGATGATGCCCTCAGCCAAACTGGAGGACGGCGTGATGGGGTACCAGGCAAGCATTTGCACCCCACCAAAGAGGGCGCCGAGGGCCGCAGCCTCGTTGCCTTCCATGAAGAAGCGGCCTTGGTTGCTGCCACGTGCTGCCACCTCATAGGGGTCGGTCTTGGTCAGGTGTTCTCGGGCGTGGTCCCGGCCGAGGTGGAAGGCGGTGGTGTTGAGTTCGATGGCCGAAGCCTTGCCCTTGAACTGCTTTCCAATGGCCTCAACGACGGCCACCTCGTCGATGCCGAGCAATTCAGCAAGCACGCCGACGTAGATCACGTTCGTGATCATGCGGGCCAACTTGGCGTTCACGCCGCGGGCCATCTTGGTCATCGGGACGGGGTACGAGATGACGTCCTCGCGGTCCATGGGCTTCTTCGCGTCGCTGTTCCAAACGACGACGCTACCGGGCTCAAGTTGTGCCAGGTCGTCTTCCCACGTGGCGGGGTTGACGAGCACTTGGATGTGGGTCCTGTCGCCAGGGGCTTGGTAGCCGGCGTCCGACAGCCGAACGATGTACCATGTTGGGAGGCCGGAAATGTTGGACGGGAAGAGGTTCTTCCCGCTGACTTCGATGCCCATGTTGAACAAGGACTGCAGCAGGATGAGGTTGGCCGACTGAGAGCCTGTTCCGTTCGCGGTAGCGATGTTGATGGTGAAGTCATTGACGATGGCGTCCATGGTGCTGCCTCGTGGTGCTTTCATCAAGTCCCCGAAAGGTTCGACGCTCCGCGACCTGAGGCCGTCGCCTCAGACCTTTGAACATGACGCCACCGCGAACGTACAATTTGGAGGGACATCTCAAAATGGGAGGGTTCATCGCGAACCATGGCGAGCGAGAAGGTCCAGAAGGCTTGGAGCCGTGCAGAAGCGGACATCAAGAAAGGCAACTACGCAGGTGTCTTGCCCTTGCTGGAAGAAATCGACGCCGAAGGTCAGCACGCCATGACGTGGTACTTGGCAGGCCTTGCACGTCGTGAGGAAGCCAAAGCCTCCGGTGCTGCGTCCACCTACCGGAAGGCGGCCAAGAACCTCCGCACGGCGATGCACATGGATCGCCGCACCAAGCGTTACAACTCCGCCTACAACGAGTTGCTGAACGAAATGACCGAGAAGCGCATCGGCGAGTACCTCATTCCACCCCTGCTCAAGGACGGCACGCCCACCCTGACCTCCTTCGGTCTGATGGGCGCCGTGTTCCTGGCGGTCTTGTTTGTCTTGAGTCAGGCCGGCAACAGTCCTGCATTAACGGGCGACGAGGTGGTTCGGATGTCCTTGACGTGGACCGACGCCGACGGCACCGATCGCTCTGGGGATGTGACCATCCAGATTCATGCAGACGCACCCTCCCATGCCTCCTCCTTCATGCAGCACGTGAACGAGGGCACCTACGACGGGACCATCTTCCATCGCGTGATTGACGACTTCATGATCCAAGGCGGCGATTTCGAGAACAGCGACGGTACGGGTGGCTACGCCGCCTCATGGTTCGGTCATTGTGGGCCAAACGGCCAGGCCGAACCCTCCTCCAGCGCGTGCGACCAAACGCAGTACACCCTGCCGGACGAAGTCGATAACGGTCGCCTGCATGACGTCTGCACCCTCTCCATGGCGAAGACCCAATCCCCCAACACGGGCGGCAGCCAGTTCTTCCTCATCCCTGAGGACAGCAACGAAGGACAGGGGCCAAGTTGGCTTGACGGGCAGCACACCGTCTTCGGTACCATCACCGACGGCTGCGAGCACGTGACCTCCATCTCCGAAATTCAAACCGACGGTCAATCCAACAGCGACCCCGTCCACCAGGTGACCTTGGTGGAAGCCGTGTCCATGGGCGCGGACGACACGCCGTGGTACGTCTTCTGGTGAATCGCCTCCCCATCCGTGCCGTTATAGATGGCCGTTCTGTCGCCCAGCCATGGCGACCATCGACCCCTTCTCCGCGCGCCGCGAACTGCCGCACGGCGGTCATTACTACGCCCTTGACGCCCTCGATGCTGCAGGCGTGGACACCGCCTCGCTCCCGTACAGCGTGCGCGTGCTCCTCGAGGGTGCGCTGCGCAACCTCGACGGTTTCCTCATCCGCGAGGAGGACGTCCGGACCATCGCCGGCTGGACCGCCGACGGCGAGCGTGGGGAGATTCCTTTCCGTCCTTCCCGCGTGATTCTTCAGGACTTCACCGGCGTGCCCGCGGTGGTGGACCTTGCCGCCCTTCGTGACGCCATGGTGGAGATGGGCGGCGACGCCGAGCGCGTCAACCCCCAGGTTCCAGTGGACCTGGTCATCGATCACTCTGTGCAAGTCGACGTTTCGGGTTCTCATGCTGACGCGCTCGACCTGAACCTCGACATCGAGTACCACAGGAACGCGGAGCGCTACACCTTCCTGAAGTGGGGCCAGCAGAGCCTCAGCGATTTCCGAGCCGTGCCTCCCTCGCGAGGGATTGTGCACCAAGTGAACTTGGAGTTCCTGGCCTCGGTCGCGCGTCAAGAAGACGGCGTTTGGCTTGCCGACACCTTGGTCGGCACCGACTCCCACACGACGATGGTCAACGGTCTTGGCGTGTTGGGCTGGGGCGTCGGTGGCATCGAGGCTGAAGCCGTGATGCTCGGCCAACCGATCTACATGCTCGCACCGGACGTGGTCGGCGTTCGCTTGGTGGGGGAACTCAATCCCGGGGTCACCGCCACCGACATGACGCTCCGCATCGTGGAAATGCTGCGCGAGCACGGCGTGGTCGGCAAATTCGTCGAGTTCTTTGGAGCCGGCATGGTCGCCCTTTCGCTGGCCGACCGAGCCACCATCGCCAACATGGCGCCCGAATACGGCGCGACGTGCGGCTTCTTCCCAGTGGACGATCGCACCCTCGAATACATGCACTTGACCGGCCGCGAAGCCGAACACGTGGCGGGCGTGGAAGCCTACTGCCGCGCACAAGGCCTGTGGTACGACAGCGCGGATGCGGAGAAGGCGTACACCGACGTGCTTGAGCTCGACCTCTCCACCGTCAAGCCCGCTCTGGCCGGGCCGAAGCGCCCTCAGGACCGTGTCGACCTTGACGAGATGCGCGATCACTTCATCGAGAGCCTGACCGCTCCGCTCGGCCTCCATGGCCACGGTTTGGAGGCAAGCGACCTCTCCCGCTCCGCCATCGTCGAGGACGAAGGCGGCATGTACGATTTGAACCACGGCGACGTCGTCATCGCGGCCATCACCTCCTGCACCAACACGTCGAACCCCGACGTGATGCTGGCCGCGGGCCTGCTGGCGCGCAACGCCCGAGCCCGAGGCCTCGGGGTCAAGCCCTGGGTCAAAACCTCCTTGGCGCCGGGCAGCCGTGTGGTCACGGAATACTACGAGGCCACCGGATTGGACGAAGACCTCTCGGCCATGGGATTCAACGTGGTCGGATACGGGTGCACCACCTGCATTGGGAACTCAGGACCCTTGCCCGAAGCCATCGATGCGGCCGTTGATGAGGCCGGTTTGGTCGTCGGTTCCGTGATTTCCGGCAACCGGAATTTCGAAGGCCGTGTTCACAGCAAGGTCAAGGCCTCGTACCTCGCATCACCTCCCCTTGTGGTGGCCTATGCCATCTGTGGGACCCTCGACCTTGACCTGACCACCGAACCCCTCGGGCACGATGCCGAAGGTCGTCCAGTCATGCTCGACGAGGTGTGGCCCTCTGACGAGGAGATCGCTGCGGCCCGCACGGCCATCACGCCCTCGATGTTCCGCGACCGGTACAAGGACGCGATGAGCGAACCCCGGTGGGACAGCATTCCTTCGGAACCCTCGCCCCTCTATACGTGGCAGGACGATTCAACCTACATCCGCCTGCCCACCTTCTTCCAAGGTCTGGGGCCTGAGGCGCCTCCCATCGAACCGATCGAGCACGCCAGGGTGCTGCTGAAACTCGGTGATTCAATCACCACCGACCACATCTCGCCCGCCGGAGCCATCCTAAAGAGCGGCCCAGCAGGGCGCTGGTTGCAAGAACAGGGCGTTGAAAAGGGCGATTTCAACTCCTTTGGCAGCCGACGTGGCAACCACGAGGTGATGATGCGTGGCACCTTCGCCAACGTCCGCATTCGCAACGAATTGGCCCCTGGCACCGAAGGCGGGTGGTCCATTGACCACGCCACAGGCGAGGTCATGTCCGTGTACGAGGCTGCCCAGAACGCAGATGGCCCGATGGTCGTGTTGGCAGGTTCACAGTACGGAACAGGGTCCTCGCGCGACTGGGCCGCCAAAGGCACCTACCTCCTCGGCGTGAAAGCGGTCATCGCCACGTCCTTCGAGCGCATCCACCGCTCCAACCTTGTCGGCATGGGGGTTCTCCCGTTGACCTTCGTGGACGGACAGAGCCACGCTTCGCTTGGCTTGGACGGCAGCGAGGCATTCAGCATCCCCATCACCGATGACGTGCAGCCATTGCAACGCCTTACTGTGACGGCGATGCATGCGGAGCGTGGCGAGACCTCCTTCGAGGTCGACGTGCGTTTGGACACGCCTGTGGAAGTGGACTACTACCGCAACGGCGGCATCCTGCACACGGTGCTGCGCCAGATGGCAGCCGACGTCTGACGGTGGCTTGAAGTCACACCTGCCTCAGCCCTGCGCATGGCCGACCTCCGCGGGACCGTCCGGTACCGCTTCCGCCACGAAGTGGACGACGTTCACGTGGTGATTGAAGGTGAAGCCGCATGGGTTTCTGGTCTGGTTGAGGACCTGAACCTGAAAGGCGTCGGTTGGACCATGCCCATTGCCCGTGCATCACGACCTCAGAACTTGTCCGGTCTCAGCGATGAGGACGAGGCGCCCGAGGACGACGGGCCCCCTGCCGACATGGGTCCAACGCCCGACCCTTCACGCATTCCGGTGGTCCGCCGTCCGATCGGTCAACTCGACCTTGAATCCGAAGTGGACCGGATTGGCCTGCAGCCGATGCAACGCCCGGATCCCATCGAATTGATGGATGTCGTCGAAGGGATTGAGCGGCCGTTCCCGGTGAAGGATCCGACCTCCGTCGACCCTCAGGCCGAGGCGTGGCTCAAGGAACTCATGGAGGTCGTGGTGCGAGAGCACGGGGCGACGGCCATGCGAACTGAGGACATCGAAGAGGTGCTCGGCGAGCGCCTTGGCGACCGCAAGGGCGGTGTGCTCGAGGTTTGGTTGAATTCGCTGTTCGCTGCAGGGAAACTGGTGAAAGTTCACGGCGGCCAAGGCACCGGATGGGGTCCATCTCCCTCGTGGTTAAAGGTCTGAGAATTTCCTTACATTCGGGACACTGCGCCACGGGGTGAGGCGCGTACTTTCGCCCGAGATTGCAAAGGCATTAAGGGTGAACCGAGGCTCCGTGAAACGAGTGGTGTTGATGATGACCAAGACCGACCGCCGAAAGCGCGCGCTGAGCCTCATGCTTGTCGCGTTGTTCACGACTTCCCTGATGACCGCCTTCGCCGCACCTGCTGGCGCGTCGATGGCGCGAACGTACACCGCTGGACGCGATCCGCAAGACATCGCCATCGGCGACCTCGACGGTGACGGTCACAACGACCTCGCCATCGCCACCGACGGTGCGCACACGATTTCCATCCTGTGGAATGACGGCAACGGGAACTTCTGGGACCGAACGGACGTGTGGGTCACAGGAAACCAGAGCCGCAACGCCGATTGGGACGAGTTCTCCAACGTCCAGTTCATCGAGATCGGCGAGTTCAACGGTGACTCGGACCTCGACATTGTCATCTACCAGCGCAACAACCCGTTCAAGCAGGACGATGCAGGCAACCCCGCCAGCGAACCCGGCAACTTGACCATCATTGAGAACGACGGCGGACGCAGTTTCAGCGTCGGCGAACGTTACACCCACTTCTACGCCTGGGACATCGAAGTCGGCGACTTTGACGACGACGGCACAGATGACGTGGCCATCCTTGGACTGTACCCTGACATCACGACCCAATACCTCCAGGTCTACAAGGGCCCCGTAACCTGCACAGAATCCGTGCCCAGCAGCACGGCAGGACCGGGCAATTGCGGTGAGAAAACCGAACTGGGGCCTGCGAGCACCTACTCGTACCGCGAGTTCGAAGTCGGTGATTACGGAGAGACGGAGCAGTCAGGACTCAGCACCTGCACCGACGATGACATCTTCCTGCTGCGCAGCGAAGGCGTCGACTACGCCACCGGTGCAGCCACCAACCCCGGAAACAGCGACAACGTGACCATCCTCGAATACGGCTGCAGCACCGCACCCGCAGACCGCTTCCCCACGTCGTTGGGTCCGAACCCCACCATCATTCAGATGGGCACCGTGTTCGGCGCCCTCGACATCGCCGACCTCGACGACGACGGCACCACCGACGTCATCGCCATGACTGACGGCAACGTCCGAAACATCACCTACATCGTTTCCAGTTCCCAAGGCAACTGGGGGACGCCGCAACTCGCGTACTTCGGTCCGTACATCTCCTATGATTTGACGATCGCCGACCTCAACGGCGACACCCACCCTGACTTCGTGAACCCGTCCATTGCGTTCCAGCAAGACTCGACCGACAGCGCAGGCGGTACGACCAGCCAGTTCTTCTTGAACTTCCCAAGCACCGTTCAGGTGACCCTTTCCTCCGGTGCCAATCAGCACACCAACCCCCTCTCCTACGAGAGCGGCCGCCGTCCTTCGATGGCAGCCGTCGGTCAGTTGGCCGGTGACAGCCAATCGGCGCCAGACATCGCCGTGGCCCACGACTCCTACAACTTCGGAAGCTGGGTGGACAACTTTGGCTGGGAAGGTCAGTACGACACCATCACCATCGTTGAAATGGACAACAAGGACTTGGCCGTGACAGGACTCTCCGTAGACCCAGTGGACCGTTGGTTCGGTGTGGCCGGTGAGGGCACACGCCAGATCAACGTCACCGTGACCAACACGGGCATGGACACCTTGAACTCGGGTTCCGCCACTGTGGACGTCGAACTCAAGATCGTCGACGAGGCAAGTTCCTCCAACACGACTGTGTACGCCAACGACTGGGACAGCCCGGAGGACACTTCTGGGTGCGGCACGGGTTGCACCTGGGCCTACGAGGAATACGTGGACGGTTACACCCACTGGCACCTCCAGACCAACAGTTCGGTCGGGGCCACGGGCAACGCCAACGGCAACAACGGTGCAAACATTTCCTCCAATTACCTCAACCAAGGGAACTTCATGTGGGCCGGCGAAGCCGTGACCAACAGCAGCGGCGACCTGTGGACCGGGTACGGCAAGAACTGGGACGACGCCATGATCCTTCAGGACGTGGACCTGACCACCTCCGACCGTGCCTTCATGAGCGTTGAATTGTTCAAGCATCTTGGCTTCGGTGCCCTCGGTGGTGCAGACGCCAACGGCTTCGTGGTCAACGACGTCTGGGATGACCTAGCCATCATCGAAGTGGGCAGCGATGAAACCGGTTGGAGCACCATCGGGTGCCCCTCGGAAGCGTTGTTCACCGGCGCTTGCGGATCCGGAGAGTCCCTGTGGGGCGGCTTCGACAACGAGCGTGCCTTCAAGGAAATCAACGGCGGCGCTGCCGAGTCTCGCTTCTACTACGGCGTGTATTTCTTCAGCACCTACTACGGATGGCAGAACTTCACTGCCGACGACCTCGGTGAGTTCGACCTCTCGCCCTGGGCCGGTGAAACCGTGGACATCCGCTTCCGCTTCCGCACCGGATTCCAAGGCTCCACCGCCGACGATGACGAGCAACTCTGGGACGGCTACGACGGCTTTGCCGTGGACAACCTGACCATCTACAAGCAGAACACGGCCTTCCTCCCCAACCCTCAGCAGGCTCAAGCCACCATCGACCTCGCGGCCAACCCGCTTGCGCCTGGTGAAGAGTACGAGACGTCGATCACCGCCAGCCTGGTGAACGACACGACCTACCGTGTCTCTGCGGCGCTCTCCAACAACGCATGGGACGAACAGGACCTCAACGACGACGCGGTGGGTTACCTGACCCCCTTCAACGTCTTCGACCCCGCCGTCGAAGGCATCGAGGACTTCAGGGCAGGCGCACTGTACGCCGAGGACACCTTCGACATCGTGGTCACCACCAACAACTGGGGCAACACCGAAGTGGACTTCGACGTGAAGGCCTCGGTCTTCTCCGCCCTTCCCTCCGACATCTACTGTGGCAACCCAAGCCAGGTCTGCGAGGAGTCCTTTGAGACCACCAGCCAAGGGTACCGCTTCAGTCACGACGGCAACCCCAACGGGGCCATCTACACCGAAGCCTCCTGCAGCGAGGCCGTCTTCGGTGAAGCGGCGTACTGGTTCGGTCACCCCTGTGACACCGCGACCAACGGCTACGGTGAGGAATGGAACGAGACCATGACCATCCCCGACGTGGACATGACCTCGATGACCGGTGACTTCGTGGCGCTCAACTTCGAGTATTACGCGGACACCTTCTTCACCACCGATTCCCAAGGAAACAATGACCCAAGCGACACGGCGTCCATCGAGTTCCGCTACAACAAGGACGGCACGGACTACAAGGCCAACTTGCTCGGACAATGGAACGACTACGACGAAGACGGCACCTGCGGTACCGACCTCAACGACGACGGTTTCATCAACGGGACCGAAGCGTAAGTCATCAACTACGATGAAATCGAGTTTACCGGCGACGCTGCTCGGGACGACGGCACCGGTGGAAACTACAACGTGTTCTTCAACACCGAAGACCTCGTGTCATCCCGCTCGATTGACCTGACGCACCTCATCATCACCAACACCACCGCTGGGGCCAACCTCGGCGCTCGCGAATGCATCTCGCTCGCAGGCAGCACGGTGCAGATCGACTTCGTGTTCCGTTCCGACGACGACGGCCGCAACGGCATCAACGACGGCTTCAAGGGCATCGCGTTCAACAACATCTCGCTGCTTGAGTTCACCTTTACCCTCGACAACGAGTACACCGTGTCCCGTACCGGCGTGGACGCTGAGGACGTGGCCCAAACGGTCGTCGCAAGCCACGACTTCACCGCCGGCGTGTACATGATTCAGGCCGAGACCGTCTTCGACAACACAACCCAAGGAACGTCGTGGTTCGGAGCCGATGAAGTCGAGACCTCGAACAACCTCGCTCGCGTGATTTTCAACGTCGAGTCGGTGGACATCTCCCTGTCAAAGCCGAACACTTTGGCCTGCTTGGACGACCAGACCCTGGCGTGCACGCTTCCGACGGATTCCGCTGAAACGCACGACTGGAGCCTCTCGGCCATCAACGGAGTGCTCACCGGTGAATACGTCTTCACGATGAACGTGGAGGACATCACAGACCCAGCCAACCCAACAACGGCCCACACGACCACCTACGGCACGACGAGCAGTCCGATTGTCCTCGATCCTCAAGAGCGTGAGGACTTGACCTTCACGCCATGGACGGGCTGGCAAGATGGACGCACCTACAACATCAGCTACAGCGCCACCATCGCGGCAACGGGCGAATCCAGCGGCAACGTGCGGTACTTCCACGCGTCCTTTGCCGACGCCATCGACATCGCGATCCTCAGCGAAAGCACCACTCGAACGTCAACAATCAAGCAAGACCTTGTCCTCATGGGCATGTCCTACACCCAATACGAAATCGACGACTGGAACGAGTACCTGACGACCACGTGGATTCTGAAGTACGACAAGGTCGTTCTGCCCTGGCAGACGCCCTTTGCGGCCAAGGACATCGATGACGGTGGCCTTGGATACTACCAGAAGTTGAGCGCAAACAAGCAGACGCTTGAGAATTTCATGAACGCTGGAAACACCATTCAGGCACACATGGCGCCTCATGGCGACCAGATCTACGGCCTTGGAGCTGCGACCGAAAAGCGGTTGCCGCTCGACCTGAACATTCAGAGTCGGGCCACAGATACCACCAAGATTCGATATGCGGATCTTGACATCGCCGACCCATTCCACCCCATTTTGGACAACGTGGACAGCACCAACTTCCAGGGCTTTGACGCCGACACCACCGTCGCGACCGCCGTCTTGAGCACGGCTCAGAACGACATTGGATCGGTCCCAGCAGAGTGCGGTGGCTTCATGGAAGCCGGTGGCTCCTTCCAGAGCCTCCTCCGTACGCAGGCCGAATCGGTCTTGCAAACCGAGACCATTCTTGGCGTGTGCTCCTATTACGACGGTGGCATGATCGTGACCACCATGGACGTTGCAACGGTTTCGGCACGCGCCGACAGCACCACCTTCCCGTTGTTGGGCAACATGCTCGATTATCAGGTCTCGAAGTACCCCAACGGCTTCGGAACCCGAGGCAATGGCCTCGACCTCACCATCAACGGCGAGGTTCCGGACATCGACGCCTCCACCAACGAGTACAAGTTGCGCTACATGAAGAGCGACGCTGACCTCACGTTTGGCTACACGACGGCCACCACAGAGACGCTCACGGCAGACTGGATCCTTGACGGACCAACCGCCTGGGACGGAAGTGCCATGGCAAGTGGCGTGAGTTACAGCACGGACACGAACCCCATGGCGACCTTCTGTCAAGCAGACATTTCCGAAGTGACCGGTTGCCGTACGGGGGCCACGTGGACCGTGACCCTGATGCTTCACGATGCAGCAGGCCACGCACGCACCATCGAGGTCGTGTTGGAAACCAATGACCTTGAGGCGGACGAATTCAGCCCTAACGCCAGTGCCATCGTCGTCACGGAAGACCGTGACTATGCGGACCAACTTGAACTGACGGAGATGAAGACCGTGCAGAACGTCGAAGGAGAATGGGAGGTGTATCGCCTGACGCTTGATGAAGACGGTGAGACGTCCATCGATTTCGACGCAGGAGCATCCTTTGACCCCGATGCACTGACCGGTACCGGAATCTCGAGCTACGAATGGACCGTCTACAACGACGAACCGTACGGTGAGTTCAACGTCCCGAAGGGCATCTACACCGAAAACGCCGCCAGTCAAGGCGAGTGGACCTACACCTTCCGAAACGTGACCATCGATTCCTTTGGTGAGCAAGAAACACAGATTCGAATCGAACTGATCGTGACTGACGGTGCAGGTGAGACGTCCGAGAAGTACCGTTTCTACTTCGTCGTCGTTCCTGATGGCTTTGGCGACGAAGAACCGGTGGTCGACATCGACTTTGGCGCCAACAATTCACGTATGGTTGAGGACACGATTTCCGTGTCGGGATCCGTCATCACCGGGGCCGAGGAAGAGACGGACGTCTTCGTGGAAATTGCCTTCGAAGAGAACACGTTCCAACTGACGCCGATTCAGAAATTCAACGCTGAGACCGACGGCACCTTTGCCAAGACGAAGGACGGGCTTGGGGACGGCGACAGCTTCGTGCTGAACCTCTCCCTTGACGGCATGTACTCCAACGTCAGCCAAACGCAGCGGATTTTCATCAAGATCTACGAGTACGACAGCACGAGCGGTGAGCGATGGGTCACCATCAAGTGGCTCGAAGTCAACTTGGCGCCCTGCCAAGGTCTCGAAGCAGATCCCGATGCGGAAGCAGCCGGTGGTCGCTTTGTTCTCGTGGAGGGTGAATGTGCCTGGGAA
>DUHJ01000002.1:0-1233 GCA_013330925.1 Candidatus Poseidoniaceae archaeon
CCACCTTTGCCATGCAATCCACGGAAATCCAGCCGCTCGACTTCATCGAGACGTGGAAGATTGAGGCCGACCTTTCCCCGAACGACGCCATCGTCATCGATCGCGTGGATGAATCGTCCTTCACCGTGAGCATGCAAAACGGCACCGCTCGCTCCGTGAGCATCACGACACCCCTCGGGACGCAATCTCACGTGGTGAGTTTGGCCAACGCGACCGAACCAATTGAGCACGACGTCGGTTCCGAGCACTGGTCGATCATCACCGTCTACGACGCGGACGACCGGCCCATCCATCGTTCGGTCACGTGGATCCTCTCTGGTTTGGAAGTCAGCACCGAACTTGGTCAGGGCGACCACAGCATTGCGATGGTGAACCACGGGCGTGCAGAACGCTTTGGCGATCAGTCGTGGGACCTTCAGCAGACCCCACTCGTTCACCTTGACACCCTCGTCAACGGCGAAGTGCGCCTGACCATGGCCTTGCGGGACGTGACCACCACGGGAAGCATCGGCAGTGGAAGGGTTCCGTTGGACTTCGTCTCCCTTGGCGGCCTCACGGTGTTCTCAGAGGAAGTGTGGAACCTGAGGTTCACCATGCGCAACATCGTCGATCAAATCGTCACACCACAAATCCACGACGCGTGGTTGACCGATTACACCCTGAACCGCGCCGCAGGCACCCTTGACGAACACGTTGGCATCAGCCCGTGGTTGCGTGCCTCTGGCACCGATGGATTCACCGTGGAAACGGCGGGTGCCCCCTTGCACTTCGAACTCGATGTCGCTCGTGTTGAGGTGAGGCGTTGAACCTTCAGCGTGAAGACGAGGCCGTGTCCTCGACGATCGCCACCGTCCTCCTCTTCGGAGGTGTGGTCAGCATCATTGGCATGATGATGGCTTCGATGATGCCCGTCATCCTCGAAATGCAGGGCTCCATCGAGCGCAACGACATGGCCTCGCAGATGGGGCTGTTGGCGCAGCGGGCGGATTCCCTTGCCGAAACCGGCATGCCTGGCGATGCAGCCCATGTTGAAATCCGACCGATTGACGGTGAACTCCGCTGGGACGAAACCGCCAGCGGCATGTGGTACTCCGCAACGTGGGCAGAATCGCACACGCTGCGTTCGCGCGGGCTGTTGGACTTTGATGCTGAATTCGACGTCCGCCATCAAGAATCCGAGACCACGGCGGTGTGCTTGGACGACTTGAGGCTCGGCGCAGATCGCCCCTTCCT
>DUHJ01000002.1:1566-5978 GCA_013330925.1 Candidatus Poseidoniaceae archaeon
CCCCTTCCACTACACGACCCCTGCATGGGTCGAAGCGATGGTCATCACCGTCACCCCTGGTGTTGCTGAAACACTTGGACCGGTCAAGGTCAAACCGACGGACGGAGGGAGCGACCTGGCCTTGCGGGCCGGGGATGTCGTGACCTTGGACCCCGCCCCCGCAGGCTTGGCCGCCAACGCCGCACTGACCGTCCTCTACCTTCGAGGCGACGGCGGAGCTTTCCTGGCAACACCAAGCGACGAGGACCCCATCGACGGCACGGGCCGTGCTTGGACTGTACCCTTGCCTCAGGGCCTCCACGAGGTGCACATGAGTTCCTCTGAACGTTCGATGATCGATTGGGACATCGCTGGCGAACGCGACCGCGTCATCATGAGCGAGACGTCCCAAGCAGAAGTCGCGCATGGGGCGACGCTGACCCTCAACCTCACGGCCCCTTCCCTCTTGCACCTCACCAGCAGCGCACCGGCGGACATGGTGGTTCACCTCGACCACGAGCAAGCACACGGGCGCGTCCCGCTCAACGCCCATGCCGGTCCACTGATGGGCACACGCTTCCTACCACCTGACGCCCATGGCAGCCTGCTCTTGACCAACCCTGGCACCGAACCCGTGACCGTCACGTGGCGAGGCGACGGGCGGACGGTCACCGGAGGAAGCCACGTCAGCGTGGACTGGCCGCCAGCAGGCGCCCAAGGACCGGCTTGGCTGACGGCACAAGCGAACATCGCAGTCACGTGGATTGCTGGAAACGGTACGGCCGACGGCGTTCGGCTTCTTCCTGCAGGCGACACGGGTGGGCCTTCCGGATCCTTCTTTGACGTGCAGGACTCGGCGTTCACCCAGCACGAAGTGCTGCTTTCTGGCGTCCGAAGCACCGTGCACGCAAACAACAGCAACACCTCGCTCGACGTGGAGGCGAACACGTCCTTCGTCATCGACACGGTACAAAGCGCCAGAATCAACGCGACGGAGCACGGCATCCGCGCGACCGAAATCGTCGGCGCCCACGGCGCATCCATCGCGCTTCACGACGGCGAAGGACGCTGCATGGCCGTGGGGGTCGAAGCCAGCGGATGGGTTCGCTTGGACCTACCGTGGAGCCCCACCGTTGGATTTGAACCGCAAGATCAAGCCGCTTCATGGCGATCAGGCGTGCATCCCTCAGGAATCGAAATGCGCGTGTATGGTATGGTCGACACCGACGAACTCCACCCCATCGGTAGCGTCTACGCCGTTCACCTCTCTCGTTTGCAATACGCCTTCCAATCGTCCATCATTGGCATGGAAGTGGCCTACGCGGGCGGCGCGGTCATGACCAACCATCCTGAGTTTGAGCCCCTCGTGTTGCGTGCTCCGGCAGACCGGGGAGGACCCGGTCCTCGGTTTGCGGCCACAATTCCGGCCATGCATCCAAGCGTCAACAGCCCGGAAGGATCGGGGGCAGTGGACCTGACCATGACCCTCCAATCCCGTGACGTCATGGCCTCAGCCCCCGCCCATGAGGTTCGACGAGGGTGGACCGGACCGTACGGAGCTGCGGTCGCTGAAGGTGGCTCATACGCGCTCGAAGGAAGTGCAGATTGGACCGTGTACCCCGGCCGACTCGACCTGCTCAACGACTACGTGGGTTGGGTCCCAGACCCTGCCCTTGGCACCACAGAATCCGTGTGGCACACCGGTGGGGAAGCCGTTCAGTTCTCCTTGCAGATTGCCCTCATCGAAGTCAGCATGCGGGAGGTGAACGTGTGAACCGTCTTCGGCATGACGAGGCGGGCGCGGCCACCGAAATTGGCTACGTCTTCACCTTCCTGCTCGGCGTCGTGTTGTTGTCCGTGTTCGGTGTGTGGGCCTATGGCATCGAGACCGCCACGCGCGAGCGTTGGAACAACGCCGCCATTCAGGCCAACCTCGACGACGTCGCCGAAGCGGTGGAACGTGCAGACGACGCCGCACGCCTCGACCCAGGGATGCGCTATGTTGAGCGGGTGGATTGGCGTCCCTCCGAAGCCGATGAGACGACGATGACGCTCGTGCTCCAACAAGACCTGTTGCGGCTTGACCACGCGACGGGAGATCTCGATGCCGAAGTCCTGCTCTCTGGCCTTGGACCTGCGGTGCACGAGGGCGAACTGACGCTCGCAGGCACCAACGCGGTGTGGGTCATCTACGATGCCGGCACAACGTCGATCGCGTTGATCCCGCCTTTGGACACGCTCAGCGGTTCATGACCGCGGCGTGGACCTGCCCCTGAACGTCCCGCATTCGGGACTTGGCGCCCAACTCCCGGAACACGGTCAAAGCGCGTTGGAGGTATTCCATGCGTCGCTGCTTGTCGGGCGTGACGCCACCGAGTTTCGAGAGGAGTTCACCGATTTGCATGCGAAGGTCGTTGGCTTCGGCGATGACCAGGGCTTGGCGGTACTGTTCGGTGGCCTCCTCCACACGACCACCGTCTTCGTGGACCTCACCGAGGAGAATGCTGATCTCGACCGTCGCGAGCACGTCCCCACCTTGCGTCAGGGCCTCCACAGCGCTGGAATAGTGGTGAAGCGCAAGTTCGGTGTCCTTCATCTTCGCATAGAACCGTCCGAGCACGGCTTGGGCACGAGCGTGAAGCATCGCTTCCTCGGTTTCGCTCGTGCTCTCGAAGGCCTTGATGGCGTGGTCACGTGCGCGGTCGACCTCACCGAGGTCGAGGAAGGCTCGGGCCAAACTGATCCGCGAACCGACCAATTCGTCGGGAGACGCGCTGGTGGCGAGGATGGTTTCCACTTGGGCGTAGGCTTCCAGAGCGGCTTTCTGGTCGTTCTTTCGCCTCAGGAGGTAGCCCATGTTGTTGTACGTGCGGGTGGCCCCTTGCTCGTCTTCCAAGGCAATGAATCCCTTCAGGGCTTCCCGGTGCAATTCCAAGGCCTCGTCAGGTTGGCCTTGCTTGAGGCACACGTCGGCCAGGGTCGAACGAACTTCAGAGGCGGTTCGGTGGTCGTCTGCGCCCATAGCGCCGTCAAGCGCCAAGGTCAGGGATGCTTGGGCTTCGTCCAACCGTCCCTGCAGGGCGAGCACTTCTCCCGAGAGTTGGTGCAACCGTGCCCCTTCGGACCCTTCCAAATCCTCGAAGGGAACCCGTTCCAGCAGGGTCAAGACCTCCATGTGTCCCTTGCTGACCAAGCCACGACCCTCGTGGGTCAACAGATGAACGGCATCCTCGAGTTCCTCGCATTCAAGCAGGTGATGGATGTACTCGACCAATTGCTCCGCCGTCGCGTGATGCTCGGAATACCAGGCAATGCAGCGACGGTGGAGGTCCTGCCGCTGTTGTTGGTCCAGACTGCGCAGGAGGAATTCTCGGATCAAATCGTGCACGTCGAAGGTCTTGCTGTCCGCTTGACGGGCCAAGCCTTGGTCCACCAAGGAATCCAACACGTCGAGGTCCAGATCCTGCTGGCCAAGAGCGTCGATCGAAACGGACTCACGGAACACGGAGAGGGCCGCCAAGACACGCTTCTCTTCCGCGGTCAGCTTTGAGAAAATCTCCACAGAGACGTAGGTCTCCAGGGATTCGTGGTAAGCACCGGCCGAGGCTCCGCGGTTGATGAGTTCCAACACGAGCGGGTGACCGCGGGACAAACCGTGGATGTGAAGCCACTGCTCGTCCGAGAGGTCCTCGAAACTGCTCAGGAGTTGCCGCGTGGCCTCCGGGTCGAGTCCGTCGAGCGGCAAGACGAAACTGGAAATCCTTCCTTCGGCGTCCTTCGCGGCAACAACGGGTTTGAACGAACGCGAAAAGAGCACCAAACCAACGAGGTCCTCGGCTTCGATGAGGTTCAACGCAACCGCCTGAATGGTTTGGTGAAGGACAGCATCCGACACCTTGTGGTAGTCGTCGAGGATGAGCAGCGAAGGTGTACCGGAAAGCGCATCGACGATCAAACGGGCGGCGTCGGAGGGTTGGGGGACCGGTGTCGCCGCTAGGTAGTCCGAGAAGGAGGCGTCACCCATGTTCGCAAGCCATTCAGCAATCGACTCCAAGCACGCACGGGCGCTTTCCCAATCCTGACAACGGTGGTAGAGCATGTTCCGACGGTGCGTGAACCGCTCAACCAACTTCCCCGCCACGGTCGTCTTGCCAATGCCGGCGATGCCAGGCACAAGCAAGGTGGTGGCCCGAGCGTCAAGCAGGCTGACGATGTGATCGAGTTCACGTTCGCGACCGTAGAATCGCCTGACGCGGGGAAGGTCCGCAAAGGAGGTCACCAGTTGCTTCTCGACGTGCTTCGAGAGGTCACGGTCGACCAAATCAGGAGAAAGGCCACGGACGTCCAAGACACCGTTGTCGTCCATGTACCGAATGACGTCCACGGGTCGCATGGGGAAGGGGAGAACGTCGTGCACCGATCCAAGGTCGCTT
>DUHJ01000135.1 GCA_013330925.1 Candidatus Poseidoniaceae archaeon
GCCGTGGAGCGAGCACGCACCTCACCATGATGCAACCGCGAACACGACGGGCAGCAAACGCATGCCATGGTCACAGGCGTCCTCCTGACGTAGAATCATAGGGTGCCGTTTTGACCTGCTCCACAAGGTGAATCCATGATCACGACCGCGGACATCGAGCAAGCTCAACAGGCATGGGGAGACGGCATCGTGGCCATCGCCACGGCCCACCGTGACGGAGGCGACTACGCTGAGCGCGCCCGCGTGCACGTGGAGACGCTCTACGCGTACGGCCTCAGCAAGGTGCTGTTCAAGCCGACGCTGGCTGCCCTGAAGCAGTTCCGGCCCACCTTCGAAGAGGCGTGGTCCTACTTCACTGCCTCAAACGGGGCCTGCCCCGAGGACAAGGGCTTCGCCATCAAGGGCTGGACCGCGGTTCGCTTTGAGAACGCGGGGATGCTCATCCACGGCAACACAGCCCAAGCCATGGGGAATTATTTCTTCACCGGCCCTGATGGACACGAGGTGAAGGTGGAATACACGTTTGGCTACATGCAGGACGAATCAGGAGCCCTTCGCATCAACCTGCATCACTCGTCCATGCCGGCCGAATCGAGCTGATCATTCCTTGCTCAGCGCATGACGACCATGCCGCCGCGTACCTTCGAGCAGGAACTTGGAATCAGGAAGAGGTCGATCAGCCACCACAGGCCGAGCCCTTGGAAGGTGATGAGCGAGAGCAGCCAAACCCCAACGCCTCGGCCCATGTAGAGGTGGTGGATGCCGAAGAGGCCGAGAAAGAACCAGAGGACATACGCCAAGATAGCGCTGGGTGGATGCCGAACAGGTGCCATCATGGCCGGTTGGGCCACGACCACCGGTTGGTGCACGGCTTGGACGTATTGCGGCTGCTGCTGAGGCTGCATGGTCAACGCGTATTGCTTCGCACGCGCGGGCATAACGGTGTCGGAAGCCAGGTATCAGGGCAAACGCCCTACTCTGCTTCGACCACGTTCAGGCCGTGGTTGAAGGTGGTGTTCAGCCAGAGCACGCCCACGGCGAGCACGGAAGCGAGAATGAACAGGGCAGCGCCCGCATATCCAGGTGTGCCGATGCCCACACGAATCACCACGGTGGACAGCACGAAACCCGTGTTGCGGGCGAGGTGATTGAAATCCGTGGTGTGCTTGTACGAGATGAGCAAAATCAGGATGTCCGACATCACCAGCCAGGTGAAGAAGTCGGAGAAAAACACCGTTCGGCTGAGGGTCCCCTCGCCGCCGATGACGCCGTTGGTCCAGGTGGTGAAGGACCACAGGGCCACGAGGACATACACCACGAACAGAGCGGTGGCGAGGACCTTCTTTTGCCGCACAAAGGCAGAAAGCGCATGATCGGCATGCATCTTGGGCGTGGCGTTGGACGTTGTTTTGCGGAAATAGAGGGCGGTGGCGAAGAGGACGATGAAGGCAAATACCTCAACGGCGATGAAGGTCACAGGACCGTAGAGGGCTGTGGATTCCGTTTCGTTGAGGTCCGCGAGGTTCTTGAAAATGTCACGAACAACAAGCAGGGTGACGACTTCGAACTGCTTCCCGATGGCGTTCGAGAAGGATTCGGGAATGGCCCGAATAAGTTCGTAGACTTCATACGCCAAGATGATGGAAAATGGTGTGTAAAGGGCGTCAAGGTAGGAATCGATCAGCGGTTCCATGCCTGGAAGATCGATGCGTCCCATCCCATGCAGGGTGCACAACACAAGGTGAACGAGGAAGCCAACCACGGCGGCATTGATCGACTGCTGACGAAGGAATTCGTCGGTTCTCTCACCGAGCACCAAGCGATACAGCCTCGGCTCGTCCATGCCCCGCAGAACGTCCTGCATGCCAAATAGGCCTGTTCAGGTCCATGACCTGCTTCAAGAAGCAAGGCACTGATTTCAGGCTTCGACGCCAACGCGTGCTTCTGCGTCGACCTTGGCCTTCTTTGCCTCGACCTGCTGAGCGAGGAAGGTCACGACATCGAGGATCTCAATGCCCTCGTAGCGCTCGTCACCTTCGAACTTCAGGCACTCCAGGTGCGTCACACACTTCGGGCAGGAGGTGAGCATCGTGTCCGCACCGGTCGCGCGGACTTCTTCCATGCGGCTGACGCGGAGGGCGCGCGCGTTCTCGTTGCACGACATCATGCTGGAGACGCCACAGCACATGGCGTCCTCGCCATGGTGCTCCATCTCCACAAGTTCGACGTTTTCCACCTGACCAAGGAGTTCACGTGGCTCCTCGGTGATGCCCATTTGGCGTCCGAGGCGGCACGGGTCGTGGTAGGTCACGGTCGTGGATTCCTCGGCCTTGAGTTCCATGTCGAAGCCCTGCTCAAGCAGGTACTCCGTCGTGTGCATGACCTTCACGCCATCGAGTTCGTAGTCCCGTGCGAAGGTGCGGAAGCACTCGGCGCAGGAAGACACGAGGGTGTCGATGCCGGACTCTTCGATTTTCTTCTGGTTGTAGGCCTTGAGTTTCTCAAAGACCTCGGTCATGCCCTGCCACTTCTGGTCGTGGCCACAGCACTTCAGGAAGTCGCGGCCAAGGTAGGTCACGTCCTCGCCCATCTCCTCGAAGAGGGTGAAGGCCGCGGTGGTGCTGGCGCCAAGGTCCATGGTGCCCTCGTTGAGGTGGCTGAAGACCATTTCTTGGTCGAGGTAGTCCACGCATCCGGGGTAGTAGCCCACGTTGCTGGTGATGGGGTAGTCCTCGGTGGCGATGAAGTCCGCGTCAGCGCTTTCCTCGGCCTCGGCGTTGAGGACCGCTTGGAGCACGGTGTGGGGGATCTCGGCTTGAGGTCCACCGACGATGAGGCTACGGCGGATGTCCACGTAGGAGTCGTAGTCGACGAGTTGCGGGCAGGCGTTGGTGCACGCCGAGCACGTCAGGCAGGAGTACAACGGCACGCCATCGTCCTCGTTGTTCCACGTGTTGTAGATGATGTTCAGCTTGTCACCGCCGTTGAACAAACGGACGGGGCAGGCGTCGTCGCACAGATCGCAGCCGTAGCACTTGTTCATCTCGAACTCATACCCGGTCGCCATGGAGCGCAACAGCACGAAGACCAGTGCGCCAAGGGTCAGGCAGGGAATGAACATCGCATAGGTGAGCTTCGCGTCAAGGGCCTTGGGATTGGCGTGGAAGGAGGGGTTCACCACCTGAGCATAGTCGTCAGCCATGGTCACGTGGTCCGAGTTGCTGAGGTCCACGGCGTGTCCGGCGAGGTGAGCGTCGTCAAGGTCCGCATCGAAGAGCAGGAGCGGCTGGAAGGCCGCGACGTCCATCGTGACTTCGGTGATCAAATCGCTGGCGGCCAGGGCGCCAGTGGCGGTGACCTCGAAGGTGTAGGTGTAGGTGCCGACCGGCAATTCAACCATGGCAGCCCCGGCACAGTCGTCGAAGCTCGCGGCACGAACCGTTGCGCCGTCAGCGTCCTTGATGACCAGCGAGGAGGTGAGCATGTCTGCGGTCTTTTCCTCACCGATCTTGCGCTCTTCCGCACGGTAGGAGCAGGCAGCGTCGAGGGGAATCGTTTCCACGCTGACGTGGTGACCGTCGGGGAAGGCCGTGCTGTCTTCTGTGATGGTGAAGGTGCCTTCCGCGAGGAAGCCTTCGCCGCCAGAGAAATTCCCGGCAACGGCGGCGGCGTTGATGCCCTGATCGGGCTGTTGATGGTTGTTGACGTCTGTGAAGTCGTAAATCACTTCACGTGAAGGTTGGAAAATCTGCCAATCCAACCATGCCACGGCAGGGACGGTCATGGTGTCGGAGTACCCGAGACGATCGGTGAACTCGTTCGCTTCATGGACGTGAACGTCTGTGGGCTGGGAGCGCATCGCTTCCAATTCCTCGTAGGATTCGATGGTCAGGAGACCCCTTGCGTCCCAGAAGCCCTTGTCGTAGGTGTCCCACGTGGCGACCGTGGCCGCGGTGGAGAGCACCAACGCACCCATGAGGATGCGCTTGGCGTTGGCTTGGGTCAAACGTGCTCCGATGGCCTTGACGAGGAACATTCGTGCACCGAAGTGCAAGATGATCCACAATAACACCCCTGTCATCAACCATGGAATGGCGTTGAACACTTCTGCCAACCAAGCGGGCCTTGTTCCACACAACAGATCGCCATGGCTGTCCAATTTACAGAAATCCGTCCGGTTTTTGCCGTACAGTTCGAGGAAGATGTTGATCGAGAAGACCGAGATGAACCAGATGTGGGCCAGATACACGGCACCGGCGCTGGCGTACCACGGGTCTTCCACAGGTCGCTTCTCACGACCGCCAAGGAACGGTGGGAGGGCGAGGATGCCGACGGGGATGCCGGTGAGGGCAGCGCCCCACCATGCGGCGTTCCAGGCGAACACGGGTTGGTCCACGATGGCACCGATCGGGCCGGTGGGCACTGTGAACTGAGGCAGGTATTCGCCCCAGCGGAGGTAGCCGTAGGAGAACAGCACGTACCAGTCGGGGAACACGAAGCCCGCCTGTGCATAGGGGTCCGCTGCGCCATGGAGAGGCGGTGGGATGAGCCAGGCGTAGAACAGCAACACGGCCATCATCGACGAGAAGATGATCGCGTCACGGAGGACTTCGTGAGGCCAAAACCCGTGGCCCATTCGGGTACGCTTTCGCTTGTCGCCGACGGTTTGGAGCTTTTCCTTTTCGTCCATGTAGACGCTTGCAACGCGTCCCAGATTTTCGATGAGTCCCATGTCATGTCCTCCTGATCAATGTGGCTCCGCGATGCCTTGCACCCAGACAATGAAGAGATGGATGATGATCAACGTCGTGACGATCACGGGCAGGATGAACACGTGGATGAAGTACATCCTCGTGACCGTCCGGTCGGTCAAACTGCTTCCTCCAAAGAGCAGGGTTGCGATGTATTTCCCGATGAGCGGGGATGCGTTGCTCAGGTTGATGCCGATGACGGCCGCACCGTAAGCCAGGCTGTCCCATGGGAGGAGGTAGCCGGAGTAGCCGAAGAGGATGGTCAGGGCCATCAGCGCAACACCGATGAGCCAGTTCAGTTCGCGGGGATTGCGGTACGCACCGGTGAAGTACACACGGCACATGTGGAGGAAGACGCTGGCCACCATGAAGTGGGTCGTCCAGTGGTGGACGGCGCGGATGATGTAGCCGAAGGGCAATTCGGTCATGATGAACTGCATGCTCTTGTAGGCGGGTGAAGGGTCACCTTCGCCACCTGGCACGTAGTAGATGCCAAGCACGGTTCCCGTGATCACGAGGATGATGAACGAAAGGAAGGAAATGCCACCAAGGCAGTAGAGCGGGTACCAGTACCAGATGATGCGAAGCTTGTACTTCTCCGCGTGGGTCAGGGGCATTTGGCGGTGCATGTTGTAGTACGCAGACTTCGACATGTTCCAGTAGTCCTGAACGCGGAAGCGCGTGTCAAGCCAACTGAACACCCAGAGGAAGGAGCGTTCTGCGAGGCCCATCGAACCGGTGGATTCGACGGCGCGAAGGATTTCGCGGCGAGGCATTTCTTCGTCCTCCTTGCGGAGTGTGAAGGCGACGAGCACCGCCACGAAGGCGATGAAGAACCAAAGGACGATGGAAATCGTGTTCATCGAATCACCTCAATCGCAGTAGGTCAACCAGTCGGTGTAGTCGGTGATGCCTTCGATGGTGTCACCGTTGAGTTGGATGGGGATGAGCGGAAGGCCCACGGGTGCTGGTCCGCCTGAGCGGCGGATGCCGGCGTAGGTGAAGGTGGACCCGTTGGCGCGGTTGCGGTTGGTGTTCAGCTCAAGCGCGGTGGGATCGAACCGGGAGGAGTGGCAAATGCAGAACAGCTTCGTGCCACCGTCGTCGCCACCGCCGGGCGTCCAGGAGTCTTCCGTGAAGGTGTTGCTGACGAGTTGCCAGCCGGGGATGCAGCAGAGGTGGGTGCAGCGACCGAAAATCATCACCAAGCCACCCGTCGGGAAGATGCGTGGGTCCACGTCGACCATGTCGTCGAAATGCCCGACGTACTTTCCGGTCTCGTCGTAGCCTTCCATGGATTGGTAGCGGGCCTTGCCGCTGGAGGCGGGCGTGCTTTTGTTGGCGTCGTGGTCCACGTAGTTCACGACCACAGGGACGCCGTTCCAGACGCCTGCGGCGCCGGACGTACCGGTGTTGGACTTGGCGGCCTCGTCAACGAAGTCTTGGCGTGTCATGGGCTGCAGGTGCTTGGCCCCGTACCAGGCTTCGTCTTCGCGTCCCTTGGCCCAATACTTCACGGCCAGGTCACCGCCACTGCCCGCTCCGGGCGGAAGCAGGATGGAGGCAAAGCCGAGGACGCCGACGGAGGCGGCGAGCACACCGGTGGTGGCGTTGAAGCCGTACCGGAGGAACTGGCGGCGGTTGACGATGGACGCGCCGCTTCCAGCGTACGCCTTTTCGTCGTTGAGCGGGGCTGGCTTGAGATCGTATGTCTTCGCCATGGTGATCACCACTTGTACTCCCGCCAATCCTTGGCGTGCTCTGGGATGTATTTGTTCGCCGCGTGCTTGACGATGATGGTGTCAGGCAAGACGAACTTGAGGTAGATGACGCCCATCATGATGAGGGTGACGAGGGTGATGGCCAAGTGGTAGGCCAGCTGCTGCTGGTCCCAGCCCTTGATGAGTCCGTACATCATCGAGAACGACCAGTACATGACCCAGAACAGCCCCCAGCCGAGGAAGGACATCGTGAGGTAGGACGCGCCAGAGGGTGCGAGGGAGGCGGACACGATGGAGCCAACTTCGGCTTCGGTGAAGACGCCACGATCGATGGCCTCGTCGAGTTGCTTTTCGCTCAATTCAACCTCGAGGAGTGCCTTTCGTGCGTCCTCGATGGGGACCGTACCGTCGGCAACCATGCGCAGGAGCTTGGTGACTTCGTCGTCCATCACTGGTCACCTCGGCGGTTCAGGTGGTAGCGGAGGCGCAATTGGTTGGAGCGCCCTTGGTAGGAGGTGGAGAAGCCGTAACGCAGCAGGAAACCGGCGAACACGATCACGACGATGACGGCACCGAACCCAAGCAGACCAAGCCAGTGGGCTCGAAGTTTGGCACCCATGTGGTGAAGGTCAACGCCGTGGTGGTCGGGCTCCGGAGCCTGGACGTTTCCGTCTCCTGCAAAGAGGGTGCGAAGGGCATCAGGCGAGGCGCCTCCGTCCTCCGGGAGGGTGAAGAACAACTGGTTCCAACGGTCGTCTGCGCCGGGCACGGCGTCGCCGTTGACGCTGTTGCCGGTGATCCAGAAAGTCACGGCGTCGCTTCCCGCAGCGGGGGCGGTCCACTCGATGACCCACATTCGGTCGGCGACGTTTGCGCTGGCTTCGATCTGCGTCAGGGTGGTCACGTCGCCCTCCCAATTTTGCACGTCTTCGCCGCCGAGGGTTCCGTCGCTGACGCGCATCGAGAAGCCGCCGGTCCATGCTCCGCCGGCCTCAGGGCCGCCGATGAGTTGCAGGTGCATGGTGTAGGTCTCGCCCTCGGTCCAGCCGTAGGGGACCTCGTCGAGGATGACCTGCACGGTGTTGTCCGCGTCCGGGTTGTGGCAGAGGCAGCCTTCTTTGGCGACGTCCTCGATGACCTCGCCGGCGTTGTTCTGTTCGCCACCGATGCCGGTGTGGTAGGACGTCGCCGCTCCTGGGAGCAACAACGCAAATACGAGCAGGGCGGCGAGGGAAAGCCTGAGCGTGGAGGAGCGCTTGAGCATGACCTCACCCTATGCCCTAAGCGACTTGGATGGGACCCTTAAACATTGTCTGCTGAATGGCATAATGTAGCGGCGCAGTGCCCCGTTTCTAACGTTATAGACGGGGGGTCAGAAACTTCATGCCAAGCCGGGCCTTGGACGACGCATGACGGAGCACGCTTTCGACAACGTCTACGGGCTCTCAGACGACCAACTCCGTCGCCTTGACGAAGCGGAGGAGTTCATGCTCAGGGGCGAGATCGGGAAAGCCGAGACCGTCCTCCTTGCCATGCTCGAAGAGGACGATGAGTGCATTCCGGTCCTTTCGAACCTCGGTCACATGCACGGCCGCCACCTCTCGGAATTTGAGCAAGCCGTCGCTTACTACAACCGGGTCTTGGAGCTTGAACCCGACAATGCATGGGCGCGTGACGCTCGCCGGCGCTACCTCCGATACGTCGAGTGAACGCGTGGCTCAGGTTGATGGACCGGAGCACCCTCATCGGGTGGCATGGACGGCGGTCAAATCATCATCGCCGGGGTCGGGGGCCTCGGTTGTGCATGGGCCGCTTCGGCCCACCGCCGCTGCCCAAGCACCCGACTGCTCGCGGTTGACGCCGACGACCGAAGCCTGCGCATCGGAGCAGAAGGTCACGTGCTTCGTCTGGGTCACGCCCTCGAGGCTGAGGGTTGTGCTGCGCTGCCGGCTCTTGCAGAACAGCGCATGCGTCGACTTGACGCCATGGCACGCCCCGTCTTGGAAGGCGCCGAACTGGTGGTCCTCCTTGCTGGACTTGGTGGTGGAGCGGGCAGCGGGGCAGCGGCTGAACTCGCCCGACAGGCCCGCAGGGCGGGGGCGATCGTCATTGCCGTCGCATCGCTTCCCTTTGCCACGGAGCAGCCGCACCGGTATGCGATCGCTGAACAAGCGCTGACCGGCCTGGAAGCAAACGCCGACGTCACCGTTCGCATCTCCTTGGAACGGTTGGCCCATCGTGCACGAGCACGAGGCGAGGACTGGGCGATGGGATCCGAGTGGATCGAAGATTTGGTGGACGGTTTGGTGCACTCTTTGCTCAACATGAGCCTGATGAACCTCGATTTGATGGACTTGAGGGCCATCCTTGCCAACGGTGGCGCCGCCACGTTGTTGGTCGGAAGCGGCCCTTCAGACGACGTCCAAGGCCTCATCCATCAGGCCGCTGCCGCTCCTCTTTCCGACGTGGACGTCAGCGGAGCATCAGGATGCTACATCCACCTTGAGGGCGGACCGGACATGTCGATCGCCCAAATGGGGGCGATTTCGGAAGCCTTCACGCGGACGCTGAGCCAAGACGCTAAGGTCATCCTTGGAGCGCGGGTATCGGAAGCCATGTACGGGCGCGTTCGGGTGATTTTGTTGCTCTCAGGTCTCGGTTCTGAGGCTTAATCGACCACTTCGATGACGTCGTCGTTCTCCGATTCAGCGGGGATGGCTTCCGTCACAGGCGCCGTTGCTTCCTCCACTTGGGGTGCGGCGACCTCGTCTTCTTCGACGGCCGACGCGGCTTGTTCTTCCAGGCGCTCGAAAAGCCGTGCTCCCATGGCGGCGTGCTCCATCGCCCTTGCGTGACGGTTGGCAAGGGCAGGGCCCGTGCTTCGGAGCAAGGCCAGGAGGGTCAGGGCCACGACGACGTGGCCGAGGAACAACACCCCGCTCACGCCTGCGACGACGGTGCTCAGCATGGCGACCGACCCTGCGTAGGCGTATCCGAAAGCGAGTCCCCAGAAGAGGGCGTTGGAGCGACGCACCAGGCCCAATTCTGAGCCGCTCGTTTTGCTGGTCATGGACCACACGGCCATCACCACGGTCACGATCATCAGGACGATCTCCTCGACGGCGGTCGCCACTTGCGGCTGTTGCGAGGTGATGTGGCGCCATGCGGTG
>DUHJ01000032.1 GCA_013330925.1 Candidatus Poseidoniaceae archaeon
CAAGGTTGTCACCGATGCGGAAGAGCTTCTGGACGCTCTTGTTGGCCACGAAGTGACCCATGGTCGCACGGTGATCGGCACCGACGACGGCCCCGCCGTCAAACGTGATGCCCACGGTGCTCGTACCGGTTTTGAGAACGCCTTCATGCTCGCCCTGAATCATGGTTGTTCACCTCCGCCACCCCGTATGAACAACGGGTGCGTGGTGAGGACTGCCTGACGGACCCTTATGAATCCGCCGTCAACGCAAGGGAGGCTTCATGGGACCTCGTCACCAGCGTGAATCATGGCCCGACGGTCCGAGACCGACGAGTGGCAATTCTCGCTGGATGCCTTCAGCGGGGCACCGGAACAGGTGGCTGAAGCACCTGCTGGCCTTCCGCTCGAACAATTTGACATGCCCAGCCTTCGACCCGAGGCACGGCGAATCCCTGCCGCACCGACCGTCCCGCACGCCTACCTCGATTTGCGCAACCTGTATCCCGACGCCCCGGTGCCTGTGGGCCCTGATGCCCCGGTCATCCACCGTGCTTCACTCGCCAGCATCGAAGGCATCGGGCAAGTGATGGATTGGGCCGCTGAAGGCCACATCACGCTTCTGGACGTGGCGCCGTTGTTCGGACGCCACGACGACTTTCGAACCGCCTTGGATCACATTTCCATCTTCGTTGAGGAGGATTTGGGCGGCCGCATGGTCCAATTGACCGACACCAGGGTCCTCGTCTTGCCACCCGGCATCGCAGGCGTCCGAGGTGTCGAAGATGCCGCAGAAACCGTCCGCCCGGAAGGCGACGGGAGGCGTTGGTGAATGGAGCAAGTGGTCGATGCGCCTTGCCCAACATGCGCCGATGGGGAAGGGTTGCGGCTGCGCACCCACATCGATGAGATCCCTTACTTCGGTGAGCACACGCAGGTCACCTTGCTCTGCTTGGCGTGCGGCTGGCGTCAAACCGACCTGATTCCCGCGGAAGCCCAAACACCAACGGGTTGGGAACTCAACCTCACCGTCCGACGGCACCTCACCGCTCGTGTGGTTCGTTCCACGGCGTGCACCGTTCGAATTCCCGAACTTGACCTAGAGGTGTCGCCAGGTGCCTCGTCCACCGGATACGTCTCCAACGTCGAGGGCGTGCTTCAGCGCTTCGTGGACGTGCTCGACATCGTGGAACGGGACGTGGTGGCCCACGGCGACCTTCCGGAGGAGCGAGCCGCGCTGGACCACCTCCGGCTTCGCCTTGCCATGGCCATGGCCGGCCAGTTTGATGAACCGATGACGCTGATGTTGCTCGACCCAAGCGGTCGTTCGCTCATCCTCGACGACGACGCGGAACAGCGACCGCTCACGCCGGAGGAAACCGAAGCGCTGCCGATGGGCCCGGAACCACCCGTGTTCTCGTCCTGAACTCACCGGGCGTCTTGGGCGAGGAACGCCTCAACCAGATGCGCGGTCTCGTCACGACGCTCGGCAAGATCGCCCAGCCAGACTTCCGCACGCTCCAAGCATGCTTGCTTCATCTCCCCAGCAAGGAGGCGGCCGGCCCGATAGGACTCCGCCAATTCGGCAAGCACGGCGTCGTCCTCTTCGAAGAAATACGCCATGTATTGGAAGGCAACGTCACGGTCCGGATCACCGCCAAGGCGACGGTGTTCTTCCACGGTCGGTTGCCCACCGGAGAACGCCCTTCGGATCTTCTTCGCCACCTTTCCGGGTTCGTCCCCAAGGAAGATGGTGGAATCCGGGCGGCTGCTGGACATCTTGTCACCGTCGAGGCCAACGGCGAAGTGGTGGTAGGTCGAGGCAGGCGGCATCAGGCCCATGCCACCGAGCTCACGTTCCAACCCAAGGAGGGCCAAGCGAATGGCGGCGAGGTCACGCTTTGAAGCCGAAGGCACCTCGACCGTTCCATGCTTGGGATTTGGTCGCACGTCGCTGAAGCCCAACGCGCTCAGACGCTCCACGATTCGATCGAACACCGCTTGTCGAACGTTGCGATCAACCCGGCCATCGGCCTGTTGCCCAAGGACCGCTGCGTTGTCTTCTTGGACGGAAAGGGCAACCATCAGTCCGGCATGCTTTCCTTCCTTGAGGTTGAACCAATTTGTCTTCGAGGCCAAGCCGCGCGTCAATCGGAGGTGAGGGTCCTGGTCCACGCCCACGGGCACCACGATGGGGCGGAGGCCCCCGTACTCCTCCGTCTGCGGATGAAGGATGTCACCTGCTTGCACCAAGGGAGCCTGGACGTGAGCGAGGTTCGTTTCTCCCTTGAAGCCGTAAATCGCCTCGAATTCGGAGAGGTTCGTTCGGCGACCAAGTTGGAATCCGAGCCGTTGAACGATAGGGCGTGAGGACTGAAAGTAGACCTGCGTGCGTTCAGGGTCAAGTCCGAGGGCCGCGTAGTTCGCAATGTACTGCTCCAAGGCAATCTTGCGACCGTCCTTGAGGCCCACGCCCCGCGTCGCTTGGCTCTCGAGGTCAGCGACGGCGATGGTGACGTCCCCGCCATGCTCCTGAAACCAGCGCACTTGGTCGATGACCATCGAATGCCCGAGATGCATTCGACCGGAGGGCATGAGGCCGGTCAGCACGCCGAAGGGCTCACCTTTCCGTTGGGCGTCGAGCACCCCCTCGAGATCTCGATGAGCGAAGACGATGCCTCGTCGGTGGAGGCGGGTCGGGTCGGGAAGGTCGAGGCCCTCCATCCTGTTGAGGCCAAACCGGGCGACGATGCCCTCGTAATCGGTGGATTGGGCACTGCTCCACGGGTCAATCTCCACACGCTCACCTCATTTCAGGGCGGGACCCGACGGGGATGAAGGCTTCGTCACTCTTGCTCCTTGAATCCCCGGCTTGCAGGGTACGGGGCAAGGGCGGAGGACCCGTCATCGGTCCGAATCAGATGGCGCATGGCAAGCACGGTCCCCGCTGCTGCAAGCAAGCCTACCCAAGGCAACCACGGCATCTCAGGGTCGGCATCCCG
>DUHJ01000216.1:0-3236 GCA_013330925.1 Candidatus Poseidoniaceae archaeon
CGGCGGTCAAACCGTCACGACCTGCCTTGCGAATCTTCGCAATCGTGGTCAAGCCCGCGTCCTTCAATTTCTTCGCTGTGGCTGCACCCACGCCGGGGAGGTCCGTCAATTCCTTGCCGCTGTCCTTTCCTGCCATGTCTTGTTCACTATCCGAGGGATAAACTCAGCCGTTGAAGAACTTGTCTAATGGCAGAAAACACCGGTGGACCCTTGAACCACGTGTCCCGTGGACGTCCTGTATGCCGAACAGCCTGCGCATCGCCGCCCAAGTGGTGCGGGCAGGGCCTCACCACGAGGTGGACGCCGAAGGACGCCTGCGCCCTCGCAAGGGCGGCAAGGGCCCGGGCGTGGTGTACCTCGGCAACGTGGCGACCGCCCTGATTCACGGTTTGCAAGAAGCGGCCACGTTGACCATGATTCGGCCACCAAAATTCGATGAACAACGGTGGGAACTTGAGGTAAAAGCAGGCGATTTGACCGTGCGGATTCACTCTCGACCCTACTGGGGCTTTGGGTTGTTCACCAAAGGCTACCTCAACGTGCTGGAGTTTTCCGGCTCGGAAGCCCTGCGGGACCGCGCCGTGTTCGATTTGGCCGCTGCGCTTGGACGACCGCCCTGGGCCTTCGCTTGGCCGGCTGCATCAGATCGAATCCTGAAGCGGCTCGGTTTCGATCGATCGGCTCACGCCAAGGCTTGGAAGGACGGCATCCAACGTGGACGGGACGGCTTGAGGGACGACATCCGCACCATGGAGGAACGACGTGAAACGGTGGCGAAACGCCTCCATGCTTGGCTCGACGACGTGGGGGACGAACCCACGGCCACCCATCGCCAGCATCGCCTCATAGACGCGGACGAGGACATCGAGCAATCCCGGAAGGCCCTGAACGAGGACCACGCCCCCGGCGTCGAACGGGCCCTCGCCCGGGCCGAGGCGGCGCTGATCGAAGTGGACCCGTTTGACGACGCCCCGGTTGGTGGGCAGAGCGAGGGCGTCACCTCCGTCCTGACGGTGGAAGACGACCTCGACGTGGTGGACCTGACGTAATCCGCGTCGCGTTCATAAGGAGAAGGCGATTCGGAGGGCTGAGCACCATGGCGAAGAAGAACGATGGCGGTGGCATCCAGCAAGCCGCAGGTCTCATCCGATACTTCGACGAAGAATCGGAGCACGCTTGGCGCATCACCAAGCTGCAGGTCTACGCGGCCTGCATCATCTTGGCCGGTTTCTTCTACATGGTCAACATGGGCGTTGCCCAAGCCATCTGGCGCGCCATTACCTGATCAGAGGTTCTGAATCAGCACCACGCGGCCGTCCACTTCGGCCATTCGACGGGCCACGTCAAGCGCCGTTGACATGTCCGTGCAACCGCCCAAACTGAGCGGAGAGCCGTTCTCGTGAACCACGATTCGGTGACGGGCCGCAGCCAACGCGGCTGGGTCGGCCCGTTCGAACATCCAAGAGTCTCCTTCGATTCGGATCAACGCCTCGATTGGCGTCGCACTGCCCATGGCCCGTGCGTTTTCTTGTGTTCGAGCAATCAGGGGCGCAAGGTCCCGTTCTGGCCACCTTTTCTTGGTCGCTTTCGCGTTCAATTTTCGATTTTTATCTACGCCGCAGCGAAACGCTCGAGCCATGCAAATCCCATCCGGGTCGTCCGGAGACGCCCCGCGCTTTCCTGCCCCTTTCGCTCATAAGCGGCTCGGTCGAACGGCGGTGCTCAAACGTCGGTTTCGGACCTTGTTGGCCACCACCGAAGGAAAGCCCAACTCACCCATGAGGCCACGCACATGCTGGTTGCAACGAGCACCGTTGCCGGCAACACCACGATGAGAAGGAGGGGCGTCACGCTCCAGGCACGACGGCCCATGGTCCACGTGGCCTGAGATTGAGCGTCCAACCCAAGGCGCAGCAAAAGCAGGGCGACCACGCTTGCCATGGCCGAAACGGTCACCGTACGGAGCAGCACGCCGACCACGGCCCACCCCTCGTACCCACCGAAGCGTGGGAGCATGACCGCGACGAGGACCGTGGTGACAACCACGTTGAGGCCCAACCACACCGCAAGTCCTTGCGGCGGCGCCAAGCTAGGACGGGGGTAGGCACGTGGGCTCAAGGTGAGGGCGACAACGGCGGCGAACAAGGCCGGTCCCCGGTGGGCTTGAAGCGCCGGGTCATCGACCAGCATTGGAACGAAGAAAGCGAAAGCAAGCGCAGAGGCGCCCGCTCCGGCAACCGTCGTCCAAGGAGCAAACCAACCCATCCATGCGGCACCGAGGATCAGCACGGACAGGAACAGGGCACCGTCCCACGCCGTGGTCCCGACCGTCGGCGTTGGTGGAGCCGACGTGACGAGCTCCGTGCTCCCCTCAAGCCCCAACATGGCGCACAAGGCGAGAGGAAGCACCACTTCCGCACGGGTCCAGGTCGCATCTTCGTCCGTGCGAAGGGCCGCCCACCAGAGTGGAATGGCCATGCCGATCAGCACCAAACCGTCGCCTGAAACCACGGCAGCCAAACGTTCGACGAGGCTTGCCTCCGTGCCGATACGAGCGGCAAAGTGAGGCCAATCCGAGGGATCGAGGGCCGCGACAAAGCGGGACAGCATCGCCACGCTCCAACCTGCCAGCGGAACCCAGCGCCGAATGAGTTCAACCCGCTCCGAGCCGAACGGTCGTGGCCATGTCCACGACAAGAGCCCGAGCACGAGAAGCATGAGGGCGATTTGTGGGGTGCCCTCCATGCCTTCCACGGGGCAGGTGCCGGCCTTCAAACAGACGCAGGAAGGGAAGGATTGAACCCGAATGCGCGAAGGCCCCAACGGTTCCGATGGTGTGGAGGGAGGTGACCACGAGGGAGGAACTTGCCTCCACGGTGCTGACGCGCTTGGCGCAATCCCTTGGCGCAGACGTGCACACGTGGTTGGACGTGGTGGAACGCCCCTTGCCCGAAACGCTTCGGATCACCCCCGGTCGGCCCGACGTCGAGTGGACGGTCGCTCAAATCAAGGCGATGGGGGGCCAAGCGATGGGGTGGATGAGCGTGCATGACGCCTTCACCATGCCCTTCCCGCGCGGGCATGCCGAAGGTGACGACCGCGCACTCCTCTCCCATTTGCACCAATCCGGACGCATCACCCGGCAAGAAGCAGCGTCCATGCTTCCCGTCGAAGTCCTGCCCATGGAAGGGGTGGAAGTGGCCGTCGACCTGTGCGCCGCCCCGGGGTCGAAGACT
>DUHJ01000216.1:3538-9691 GCA_013330925.1 Candidatus Poseidoniaceae archaeon
CGCCCCGGGGTCGAAGACCACGCAACTTGCGGAGGCCCATCCATGGACCACGGTCATCGCCAACGAGCCGGTCTCTGGCCGCGTCAACACCCTGGTGTCCAATCGAGGAAGGGTTTCGCTGGCCAACGTCTTGGTCGTGCAACACGACGGGCGGCATTTCCCCCGCATTCCCGCTCCTGGCGTGGACGCCGTTATCGCTGACCTTCCGTGCACGGGTTCGGCAACCATGCGCAAAAACCGCGAAGTTTGGTGGTCATGGCGGCCCTCCGCTGGAAGGGAATTGCACCACCTTCAGGTGGGCATCGCACGCCGGGCTGCCAGCCTGGTGCGGCCCGGTGGGCATGTCGTCATCTCGACCTGCTCCCTCGATCCGGTGGAAAATGAAGCCGTGGTCGCTGAAGTCCTTCGCCAGTGCCCTTGGATGGAAGCCGTCCCGCTTCCTGAGGGCCGCTTGGACGGTCTGCACCTGCGCGAGGGCTTGACGGACTGGACGTTGCTCAACGACGACGGAACGGTGCTGGAAAAGGACCGTGCGGAAGTCCAGCACCTGCCACCGGTTGAATCGAACCTGCACGACGCGCTTCGCTTGACCCGGCGCCTGCATCCTGAGGACAACGACACCGGAGGATTCTACGTGGCCCTGCTTCGGCACGTCCCCGAAGCCACCCCCGAAGGCGTGGCGAGGACCTTGGTGCCAAAACGTCCGGACCAAACGCAGTACCTTCGGGACCTGCCCGGTCCAAGCCGTCACGACGTGCACGCCGTCGAGCAGAACACCTCGGAGCCCCTGGTGGAGCAACATCGCATCAGCCCAGCCTTGGCATGGTGGCGGCGCGGCAAGCGCCTTGCGGTGTCCCCAGAGAGCATGAAGCAGCGCCTGTGGACGCCCGAGACGCCCGATGGCCGTGGCGGTCGCTTCCCCGGCGGGTCCTTCCATCCCATGCGGGCGATTCACGTCGGCCTGCCGACGTTCGCGGAAAACCGAGGCATGTGGCGTGTTCGCCAGGAAGGATTGCCGGTCCTCGAACGCCACGGTTCACCGTCGGCCCTGCCCGTCGACGCGTCCGTGGTGGAACGCCTGTTGTCGGGCGAGGCCCTCGAGGTCGAGGATCTCCCCGCAGGCGCCGAACGGGGTTCCATCCTCTTGCGGCTGGAGCATGCCACTGGCGTCACGACGGTCCCCGTATGGGTGCAAGCCAAAGTCACCCTTATGCTCGACGATGTGGAACGCCGCATCCTTTCCCTCCGCCTCTTTGGACGCTCCTTGTTGGAGGAAGAGGAGTGAGGCCCCAACGCCTCGTGGCTTTGGTTTTGTTCGGGGTGTTGTTGACCGCACCGTTCACGGCCGCCACCGAGGTCCCTCTCACCGAGGACCTCGACCCCCCCGTGGTCGAATGGTTCCACGGCGAGGGTGGAGAGGAGACCTTGCAGCGGTTGGAAGACGACGCTTCGGAGGGGCGTATTCGCCTCCTCCACTGGCGCTTGAATGCGGACACCGAAGGTTCGGATTTCCCCAACGACGACGCTCGCTTGCGGGCGGACACGCTTGGCATCGGCCTTGGGCCGGCCATGGCGGTGAACGGCGAGGTGCTTCCAGACCTTGACCAAAGCACCGTCGATGCCGCTGTGGATGCGGCGATGCACCGAAAGGTGGTGGCGTTTGATGGAGCGGTTGGCGTGGTGGAAGCCGAGGGAGAAACGGCGGTGTTGATTCGCGGTACCGTGACCCCGCTGGAAAACCTCAGCGAGCACGTCATCGTGCTGGTCACCCTGACCGAAGACAGCGCCGTGGACCGCCACGGTCGAACGGCCACGCACCTGGTTCGTGACATGCGGCCAGAGGTGGCCTTTGCTCGCGACGTGGGGAACAGCTCCGAAGTGCTCTGGACGATGACCCCTGACCATCTGGAAGCCGCCGGCGTGGACCTGTCCGGCCATGGATTGGGGTATCACCTCAGCGTGATCGTCGTCGAACATGGCGTGGTGCTTCAAGCGCACACCCACGTTTTGCCAAGTTCAACCACAGAGATGGACCGGAGCACGGCCCTAACCGTGCTGCCCCTTGCAGGGGTGGTGCTGGTCGTGCTGGCGTTGGTCCTGCGCGGTGAGTTGAAGACCGACGAAGCCCTTCCTGCCATCGGCGCCGTGCCATGGGACGGCGAAAGCAAGGTTCGTGTGCTGGTGCAGGCCGGCACCGCTGCGTGCACGGTGACGGGCATCGAAGCAGAACCACCGTGGAAGGTCTCTGGCCGAAGCATGCACCGAGAGGTCCAGCCCGGTGAGGCCGAAGTGGTTGAAGTTCGACCAAGCCGTGGAGGCGAGGCACCGCTCCGTTTGCGCTTGTCCATCGAAGTCGAAGGTGAAGGCGGTTGGGTCCAGACCTTGGACGTTGAACGCTCGGCTTGAGGGTCGAAGCGTTCTTGACCGCCCCCGCTCGACGGGGGGTGATGCAAGACCTCGACGCGACGGACCGGGCCATCCTTGGTGCGTTGCTCGAAGACGCGCGGTACAGCCAGCGCGAGATCGCCAAACGGGTCGGCGTGGCCCAAGGGACGGTGACCAACCGTCTTCGTCGAATGGAAGAAGCGGGCATCATCGTGGGCCATCAAGTACGGCTTGACGCGGAACGGCTCGGCTGGGAAATGACGGTCATCGCAGGCCTCCGTATTGCGAAGGGGAAGATGATGGACGTGCAACGCACCATCGCCAAGGACCCGAGGGTGTTTGCGGTGTACGACGTCACCGGTGATTACGATTCCATGGTGTTGGCTCGTGTCAAAAACCGCGCTGACTTGGACGACTTGACCAAAACCGTGCTGACCAGTGACCACGTCACGCGCTCCTACACCCACGTCGTGCTGAACACGGTCAAGGAGGAGGGTGTGTCGCTACCGCCCTTCGACACCGAGGACATCGACCAAGCCTGACATGCCTTCCACGGTCCGTGTTTCGGGCTTCAGGCAACGCATCAGCACGCGCCGAACTTCCTCGTCCACTTTCACGTCGAAGGCTTCGAGGCGGCGGCGGAACGTCGTCTGGAGACGGCCTCCCGTCCTGTCCCAGTCCATCAAGAGGTGCAGGGCAGGACCGCCGTCGGGTCCTCGTGGGCCGTAGGTTTCCACCAAGTGAGCGATGCGACGAGCGACGTCCCACCCCCGGTTCACGACCTCGATGGGACCCGTGATGCCCAAGGCCCTGAGCGCAGCGACGTCCCTTGGGCCCTCGACCAAAATCGGCCTGGACGTGGTGACTTGGTCCTCGCGCAAGGCGTCCAAGGCATCACGCGCCTCCTCGTGACGAGGATGGCGGGGGGCGCGAGGGGGTCGCATGCCTTCCACTCTCACGAGGAGGTCATCAAGGGTGTGCGTCGCCCTCCGCATCGGCGTGCATGAGCGCCGACAGGCGTACGGCCACGGTTTCAACGCGCATCCCTTCCACACGGACCCGCTTTTGCCGGGAGGTGTGGCCTTCGACGATCGAAATGCTGGTCGAAGGGCACGTCAACCAAGCGGCCAATTGTGCGCACAGGGCACGGTTGGCTTGACCGGCCTGCGCACGCGCCTTCAATCGAATCACGAGGCGGCTCCGCCATGGATCCACGCCAACAAGCGAGGCTTGAGCCGCGCCCGGCTGGACCAGCAAGGCCAGCAAAACGGCCCCGTCGAGGGTGGCTTGGAGGGCCTCCTCCAATGGCATGGATCGGCGACGGTGCGCGAGGCGCATCAACCGTCCGGGAATCGAGACCGTTTTTGAGGAAAAACGTGGGGCCGAGAGGGTGATGTTCAAAACGAGGTTGAAAGGCTCGCATTCCCACATCTAACAACGCTTAAGGAAGGCCCTCTCGAGGCCCGGAACGAGGGCGTCCAATGGCTGCTCAAGACACACTGTTTTCGGTGCTCTATGACAAGTTCCTGTTTTGGGCCATCATCGTCGGTGTTCTCACCTTCGGTGTCATGTTCCTTTTCATGGCTCGTTTCCGAGCAGGATTAACGCCGGATGAATCTGAGACCCTGTGGAAGATCGCTCCTGGGACCTTCCCGCTGGAGAGCAGCAACCACGATACCGACCGAAAACTGGAGATTGCGTTCTACGTCATTCCAACCATCCTCGTGGCATGGTTGACCTTCCTCGCCACCGCGTCGACCGCCGACGTGTGGGGCAGCATTCCCGACGACGAACACCGCTTCGACATCACCGTCAACGGATACCAATGGTACTGGGAGTTTGTCTACGAAGACCCACTCACGTGGGAAGACGAACACACCGGCATGGACGTTGAAGTGCGCGTCGCGGAGGAAGACGTGGTCCTCCACGCCATAGGCCTGAACCCCCACACCGCCGTGGTCAGCATGGACGGCATGAAGACCGAACATGCGTTCAACGGAAGCGACATGATCACGGTGGACGACTTCTTCTTCGACGCTGGACTCCACTATAAGGTGGAAATCCTCGACGAGGAAAGCACCGTCTTGCACACCTGGGAACACATTCCCGTCGGCCACATCTTCCGAACGCCGGTGGAACCCCTCATCATCCCCTGCTCCACTGTGGACTCCGCCAGCGACGACTCGGACATGCCCGAAGACGGCGTGGTCTTCACGATGCACTCCCGTCCAATCGACGACAGCGACCCCCGCTACGTCGGCGTCCAACACTCCTTCTGGCTGCCAGAATTTGGCGTGAAGGAAGACTTGGTTCCCGGCCTTGAGCAGGGCACCACCATGTACGTCTTCCCTGACGATGCCGGCACCTTCCCCATCCGTTGCGCCGAATACTGCGGCCTGCAGCACTCCCAGATGGTGGGCGAGGTCAAGGTCGTGGCCGAGGAAGGCAAGACCTGCGACGAAGACGTCGGCATCAAGAAGACCGACGGAGGTGAGGTCTGATGCGCACACGCGCCGTCGCCATGCTCCTCGTGGTGCTGGCCGCCTTGGCCTTCACCCCAAGTTTCGAAGCGATGCCCGCCGGCATCGGCAGCGCCGGTGACGGCGGCTGTTCGTGCCACGGTGGCGCCAACGCGGACACGACCGTGGTCGTGACCGGATTGCCTGAGAGCTTCAACGCCAGCGAGACGTACACCTTCACCGTGACCGTGGTCAACGACGATCTGCCACGCTCCGAGCCCGACGCGGGTCGCTACGGCGGTTACCGCATCCTCGTCACCGAGGGCATGGTGAACCCGGTTCCTGAGTCTGCAGGCCAAATCATGGACGCTGGCTTGACCCACACCGCGGAAGCCAACACCGTCCGCACCTGGGACTTCGAATGGACCGCGCCCGGCGACGACGAGGCCACGGCCGAGTTTACCGTCTACGGCAACGCCGTGTCCGGCGGCGACGGCCCTGGCGGCGACGAGTGGAACGTCGTGAACTTCATCGTGCCCGGCATCAACGCCGGCGCTCTGGCCCCAAGTGCACCGCCGCTGATCATCCTGATGACGGCGCTGCTCCTCGCGGTTGGCCTCATCTTGCTCGGCACATTGTGGGTCTTCTACCGACGCAGCCCTGACACCTTCACCATGGGCGCCTTCTGGGCCTACCTGAAGCCATGGTTGACCACGACGGACCACAAGGAGGTCGGCATCATGTACTTCCTCTACGGATTCCTGTTCTTCCTTGTCGGTGGACTGCTGGCGCTGCTCTTCCGCATCCAGTTGTCTGTGCCGGAGAACGATTTCCTGACCTACGACCAGTACAACTCCTTCTTCACCCTGCACGGAACGACGATGATTTTCCTCGCCGCCATGCCGATGATTGCCGGTTTCATGAACTACGTCCTGCCCCTCCAGATCGGAGCCAAGGACCTCGCCTTCCCGCGGATCAACGCCCTTGGATTGTGGATGCTCGTCTTCTCGACCCCCCTCATCTACACGGGCATCTGGACCGGTGAAGGCGCCGACATCACCTGGGTGATGTACCCGCCCTACTCTTCGCTGAACGAATTCGGCGAATACGGCAACAACCCCGGCACCACCGCATTCATCGCAGGCATGGTCATGCTCGGTGCCTCGAGCACCCTCAGCGGTGTGAACTTCATCACCACCGTGTTCACCATGCGTGCTCCCGGTGTGACCTGGTGGCGCATTCCGCTCTTCTCGTGGTCCGTGTTCGTCTCCGTGTTCATGCTCTTCGTGTCGCTTCCGGCCTTCATCGT
>DUHJ01000044.1 GCA_013330925.1 Candidatus Poseidoniaceae archaeon
CGACGCTCCAAGAAGGGACGGCGAGCACTCAAGAGCGTCGGCGCACCCCGCCCACACAAGGGCGGCGAGCCGACGGCCTGAGGAGGGAGCACAAATGCACGAACTCCGCATGGCCCTCGACGCGTGCGAACGTCGAGCGAAGGAAGCCTCGTCCTCATTCGTGGCTTCGTTCGGGTCCCTCCCCGCCATGAAGCGAGCCGCCGTCAACGCGGTCTATGCCTACTGCCGTTGGGTGGACGACATCGTCGATGGAGACGCGGATGAGCGGCTTCCGATCACGGAAGAAGTCCTCGAATTCAGCACGGCGCGGATGAACGAATTGGTCGAACTGCACGGACGTCGCCCGTCCGACCCTCAAGACCTCGCCCGCTGGCGATTGGAAGCCCTCTCCGCCATGCGGTTGCGCCTTCGGGCCTTTGCAGCAGGAGAAGAACCCGCCACCGACGAGCACCCCGTGATGCGAGCCATGGCTTGGGTGATGGCCACGTACAGCGTACGACTCCTCGACCTTGAGACCATCATCGACGGGATGGAGGACGACCTCTTTCCCACAGAAGTCCGAAGCTGGGAAGACGTGCGTGCGTACTGCTTCAAGGTCGCTTCAGCCGTGGGCCTCGTGCTGATTGAAATCTACGGCTACGAGGACGCACGCGCACGCCTTCACGCCATTGACATGGGCATCCAACTGCAACTCATCAACATCCTCAGGGACGTGCAAGAAGACCTTGAGCGAGGTCGCGTCTACCTCCCTCTCGACGTGCTGGAATCCCATGGGCTGAGCAGGGAAGACCTCGGCGATGCTCGCATTGAACAAGACCACCGATGGAGGGCTTTCATTCGTGATTACTGCGAAGCCGTTGAGGAACACCAAGCGTCGGCCAAAGACCTCCTTCCATTGCTGGATCGCCGCGCACGCGCCCAGCCCGGGATGATGGTTGAAGCCTACGAATCCCTCCTCATGTCCATCGTCCGAACCGAAGGAGCGGTGTTCAGCCATCGACCCAAGGTCGGTCTCGTCACGAAAGCCCGCCTGGCAATCCGCGTGATGTGGTCCAACCTCACGCGGGATGACCTCAGCCTCGCCTGACGAGGTGAATCGGAGCGTCCAACGCGCCCACGTCCTCTCGCATCCCCAGCGTCCACTGGAGGCACTCGAACGTCGCCCGTGCGTGCACGTACTTCATCAGGGCGCGATGCGTTTCTGGAACGTTGCCCAACGATGCTCGACGGGCATCGAATTTTTCCCGTTGGGCCTGCATTTCTGCGCCCATGTGCGCCAAAAGCCGATGAATGTCGTCCCACGTTCGGTCGTAGGTCGGTTCGGTGATGGTGGCGGAACGCGCGTGCAAACCTTGCATGGCGGACGCTCTGTTGCCCACCATACCTCACTTCTCTCATGTTTCTATGGTGGCCTCGCGAGAGCGGCGACAGGTGCGGGATTCAAGTCCCCTTGCCTTTTGGCCACGTCATGGCTGAACGGCTCCCCGTCAGCGTGACCGTGCTCCTTCCCACTCGGAACGAGGAGGAAGCCATTGGCGCGACCATCGACGCCATTCCTCGGGATTGGTGCGATGAACTCGAGATCATGATCGTGGACGGTTCCTCGACGGACCGCACCCGTGAGATTGCGCTTGAAAAAGGAGCCAGGGTCCATTTGGAACCAAGGAAAGGATACGGACGTGCCTACAGGACCGGCTTCGAAGTGGCCAAGGGCGACGTGATCGTGACCATGGACGCGGACTGCACCTACCCTGCTGAGAAGGTCCCCGAACTCGTTGAAATCCTGCTGCGCGACAACCTGGAGTTCATCACATGCGATCGGCTTACGCTCGCCGAAGAAGGCTCCATGTCGGGACTGCACGGCTTTGGAAACTGGATGCTTTCCTTCACCGCCCGCATGCTCTTCGGTTACGGCATCAAGGATTCGCAATCCGGCATGTGGGTGTTTCGAAAGCACATCTTTGCCAACGAGGACATGCGCCCGACCAACGACGGAATGCCCTTGTCAGAGGAAATCAAGATCCTTGCGCGCCGCCACCTCGGCAAAGGAAAGGCCATCGAAATCTCGGTGCCGTACCGCCCTCGCGTCGGAGACGCTGAAATTCACACATGGGGCGACGGTTGGAAGAACCTGAAGTTCCTCTATGCCCGCCGACTTGGCCTCCACAAGACGGTCACGCCATGGGGACCATCGGACGACAACACCGACTCGGACGACGGAACGCTCGAGTTGTGAGCCTCAGACCGCGTCCCAATCGAAGCCACCGCCGGCAACCTGCTCTTCAGCTTCGGTCTCAACCTCTGAGGCCATGTCCGCATCGGCGATGTCGGGGGTGACCTTGTCCTCTTGGAGCACGCCCCAAGAGGCGATAAGGTCCACATCAGAAATGCGTCGGCGACGGGCGAGGAAGGCGTTGAGGGCCAGAAGAACAACCACAAGCGCGCCTCCGGCGACGGCGAACATCACGGCTCGACCGTCCCCGCCGGATTCGACGACGTCCATGGTCGTCGTGATGACGTCAATCTGGGCGGCATCGCCCACGCCATCGGTGGCCACCACCCGGATGTACGGGCTACCAAGGTCATCGAAGACGACGACGATGCTTCCTTCCCAGACGCCTTGATCGAGGTCGTCAGAGAGGTTGAGCGCCCACGATTGGTCGCCCAAGGTGATCGTGGCTTGCACGTCCTCCGTGGTGCCGTCCGCGTCTTCGAGGACGGCCACGATGCGCAAGGTCGTGCGCTCTCCGAGCACCGCTTCATCGGGCGTCACCTGCAGGCTTTCTGCAACAAAACGTGGGAGGCTGGACTGGACGGTGATGTTGACGTGGTCTTCAGCCCAGGACCCGCGCGCGTCTTGCACGTACACCGACAAATGGTGCGTGCCGGGCGGGAGCCACAAGGAATGGTTGGCGTTGGAACTCAACACGTCGAAACTGCCGCCGCTCCATTGCCGCCATTCCCGGTCGACGAGATCGCCGTCACGGTCCACGGAACCGTCGACGAGCATGACCTCGGCACCGGGTGCGAAAGAGGTCAAATCCGCAGGAGATTGCACGTGTGCGGTGGGGGGCGAAGGATCGAGCGTGACCGGCACCACACCGGTCCGTACCGCTCCCGTGCTGTCCTCGAGCACGAAAGTCACGTCATGCTGACCGGACGGCAGCCAAATCTGGTGCAGCATCGAAGCATCGACGCCGCTGAGGAGGGCCTCATCGTCCACCATGACCGTCAATGTGAACGCATCGGCGTCGGCATCGAAGGAACCACGGGCATCGATGGCAAGGGGCTGAGACGAGGACTGACTGTGACCCGGTTGGGGCGTGGTCACGTCGAGCACCGGTGCCGATGGAATCACCTCGATCTCCATCGTCGCTTCGACAGGGTCGTGCAATCCGTCGTCCACGGACAACGTGATCGTGTGGTTCCCTGCACTGAGCCGGGCATCGAAGAGGAGCCAATCCACGCCTTCTGGCGTCAGCCTTCCGTCGAGGTCGCTGGTCCAGACCACGTTGAGGTACTGCGACCCGCCAGCGGGATTGCCAGGCACGCACCACCACGAAGCGTCGGTGGGGAAGGTGCTGCAGGAGGCGTCCCAATCGCCCGAGCCTTCCGCGCTGAAGCTCAGCAGGTCAGCGCTCTCCACCACGTCACCGTCCGAAGGAGAGGCAATGACGGCACGTGGTACGCTGTCGTCCACCGTGAACAAGACGGTGGAGGTTCGCGGCGAACCGATGTGTTCGGGTCGGTCGTCGTTGATGGAAAGCGTCAGGGTGTGAACGCCTCGGCTCAGCCATCCGCTCCACGTGCTGAACATCGGTCCTTCACCTTCTGAAAGAAGACCGTCCACGGAAGAGGTCCAACTGTAGCTCAGGGCGTTGCCTTCTGGGTCG
>DUHJ01000034.1 GCA_013330925.1 Candidatus Poseidoniaceae archaeon
GGATTTGTTGACAAAGCGCACGGCCACGTAATGGTCGCCGTCTTCAACGGACGTCGAATCCCAAGTCCATGACCAGTCTTGGAGAACGAAGTCTTCGTCGTCCAACGAGGCCACTTCATTCCATGGTCCGTTTCCGATGCGTGCCTCGACGGCGCTTGGCTCCGGCCCTTGGGCGGTTCCGGTGAACGTGACGCTGCCCTCGAGCACGGTTTGGGTGGAAGGGGAAGCGATGCTGGCGCTCATCCGCCCGAGGTTCATCCATCGGACGTCTGCTGCCGAAAGGTCGCCTGAATCGGTCCTTGCACGGGCGAGCACCAAGGTGTAATCCTCGTCCTCGTCAACCCAGTCGTCGTCAAGGGTCACGTCGAGGTACCATGCGCTCGGCTCGCCCCCCGCCTTGCGCCAGTCAAGAAGTTCGACAGGATTGCTTGAGCCGTCCCTGTATTGCTCGAGGCGGACTTCCACTTCGGTGTAGGTTCGGTCCGCGGTGTCTTCCACGCTTCCTTGGAAGCGCACACGGTCACCCGCGAGGAGCATGCTTCCGTTTTGATGCGACTCGATGTCCACGTGGTTTCCATCGCCGTTGCCGACCGGTGGCGGTGCGATCACCGTGTCGCCTTCGAGGGAGGTGCAGGTGCGTTCCAACACAAGGTCGACCGCGCAGGACGCGTCGATGAGGCCCCATCCCCACTTCTCATTCCAGTGCGGGTCGATGGACGGTTCGCTGGCGGTCCCTCGACGTTCGGCCGAATCCCGGAGGAATTGCTTGACCTCGTCGGGCGTGAGCGATGAATCCGCTTCGAGCATCAAGGCCACGACGCCAGAAGCCAGCGGTGTGGCCATGCTTGTGCCGTCCTTGGAATCGTATCCGGCCTCTGCCTTCGGTCGGTCGGGTTGGCCGGGGAAGGTTGCGCCGGTCGCTGCAGTCGCGCTGGTGATCCCGGTTCCAAAGGAGGCCAGATCTGGTTTCAACTCGTCGAGTTCGTCGTCGTCTCCGTCGTCGTCCCGTGGGCCGTAATTCGTGTAACTCGCGGTCGAGTCATCGGTCCGGTTGATCGAATTCCTGTCGTTCGCGGCGGAAATGGCGATGCCCTTGTCCGCACTCGCCGGTGAGGGCACGCGTCGAGCACCGTCGTTGCCCATGGCAATGACGCAAACCACGCCTGCATCGGCGGCGTTGTTGACCTGACGTGCCTCGGCGCTGGAACCGTTGTCCCCGGTGTCTCCTGGATTCAGTGGGGAACTGAAGGAGCCAAAGGACATCGAGGCCACTTGGATGCCCTTGGCCGATCCGTTGTGGCCCCAGTCCGTGTTCGCGTTGTTGACCACCCACTGGATGCCGCTGATCGAGTATTGCGAGTTGGTGCCACCGGTATCGGTGAGGACCTTGACGTCCACCAAGTATGCGCCCGGTGCGGTGCCCATGTGCTGCCTTGAGGCGTCGCCCGTGCCGAGGGCGCTGCCGGCCACGTGGGTGCCGTGGCCTTGGCCGTCGTCGGGGTCCTGCGAACCGTCGGGATTTGAGGAGGTCGACGTCGCGTCAAAGCCCGCGACCCATTTGTGGTCGTCATAGGAGAGCGGGTCGAGGTCTGGGGCGTCGCTTTCATCGTCAAAATCGTTCAGGCTTCGGTGCTCGTTGTCCACGCCGGTGTCCAATACGGCGATGACGACGCCATCGCCAGTCAGGCCGGTGGGGTGCACCTCGCCAGCATACACGTCGCTGTCACGGGCTCGGAGGGCCTTTGCCGCTACCTCGTTTGTGGGTACCAGCAGGTTCTGCATTTCCACGACCACCACGCCATCGAGGCGCCAGAGGTCCAACAGGGCCGAGACGGGAACGCGGTCGAGGACGACCGAGTCGAGGCTTTCCGGAAGGTCAAACCATGCCCCTCCTTCTTCACCGACCCAGCCGTGTGCGTCGAGAATTGCGCGGAGGGCTGCGATGTCCTCTTCGCTTGGATGCCAAGCGAAGTCGACCACGATGGCCACCGTTCGGCGACCGTCCGGTCCTTCAATGGCCGTTGAAGAAACGGACGAGGCGCCGTCCAAGACACGTTGGAGTCGGTCGTCCATCCCGTTTCCGTCGAGGTCCGGGCCGTAGCTGTGCCACCAACCGTAGGTCTCCTCCGCCTCGCGCTCGGCGCGATCGGGCCAACGGTCTGGCGCGGGACAGAGTTCCTCACCGCACATCAGCGGAGGGACGCCGTCCACCACATTGACCCGAGGTTCGGCGTCGGGCAGCAAGGCTTCGGCGCCTGCTGCTGCCGGTCCTGTGACCATGAGAACGAGAAGAAAGAGGGCGACGCGCGTGCCGCGTGCGGTCTTGTCCGCGCTTCCGCTCATCATGGAACGGTCCATCGGGACACCTTTGAGCCTATCCCGTTGCCTCTTCATTTGTCGGCCAGTCGAGGTGCTGCGGGTCGGTCGCGCATTGAAGCCTTGGACCGTTTTTTCGCTCGACGACGCCCACTTCGCCTTCGCACACCGGACAATGGGCCACGCTGGCCAATTGTTCGAACCATGCCGAGCGTGTTTCTGGTTCATCGGACGCCTCCATCAGGGAGGTCAGCACGCCCCTCGCGCGCTTTGGAACGGGCAAGCCCCTGGCGGTCCATGGATCGTCGACCTCAGCGAGGTTCACCATGCTGCTTCGCAAGGCATCCCGGCGTCCGTGGAGGGTGGAAAGGCCGCTCGGACCTCCATCGACCACCCCGGTCGGGACCGGTCCTCCACGTGCCACCAAAGGAAGCGTGAGGTAGGTGGCGAGGAAGCCTCCCAAGTGCGCCATGTGCGCCACGTTGCCCCCTGCTCCACCTTCAGCAGCCCACCAACGGGCCACTTCAAGGCCGAAGTAGAGCAGTGCAATCAGGCTGACCGGCCACGGACGAATGAGGATCAGCGGGAAGGGGATTTCGTCCCGAGGCCAGCCTGCCAAGTAGGCTCCAAGAAGGCCAAAGGCGGCACCGCTGGCACCCCACGCGGGTGTGACGCTCTCCCAATTGGCGAGGGTCCAAGCGATGGAACCACCGAGCAGTCCAATGGTGTACACCGCTGCGTACCGCTTGGTCCCCAAGCGTTGTTCCAGCGGCACCCCCACCAAGGCGAGGATGACCACGTTGCCGAGCACGTGCATGAGGTCAAATTGTGCGTGAAGGAATCCAGCCGTGACCGCTGTATGCCACCAGCGAGGGTCGTTCATCCGTCCCGGAATAAGCACCAGATCAAACCAGAGCATGAAATCCTGAATCAGGTCCATCCTGTACGCGGCGCCGATCGCCGCTTGCATCACAGAGCCAAAGAGAACGGCGAGCACAATGCCCAGCGACAAGGGTGCACGTGAGCGCACGGCGTACGCAACGGGGACCAGGACGGCAAGGCACCATCCTACGATGAAGGCCTGTTCCAGCAAGGTGAGCGACGGCCACGCGAACGGAACCGTGGCCATGCCATCACGTGGGTGCCCTCTGCTTTGACGCTTCGCGGGTCGGCGGCTTCTTGGGTGCGGGTCTGCTCGGTGCGCCATGGGCACGGTGCTCGAAGCACGTGGGCTGGTCGTCCGACGCGGTCAGCAGACCGTGTTGCATGGCGCAGACCTCGTCTTGGAATCTGGAACGTGCACCTTGCTCCTAGGTGAAAACGGTACGGGGAAATCGACCCTCATGGAAACCGTGCTCGGCCTTCATCCGTTGGAAGCGGGGCAGGTCCACCTCATGGGCAAGGTCGTGCGGGATGCCGAGGGCCGACGCGCCCGCCGTCCTCACGCTCCTCTTGGCGTGCTGCTCCAAAGCGACGGAAGCATCCGAGACCAGAGCGTTCGGCATCATCTTGCGGTCTGTGCCACAGCGGCTGGCGTCCTCGCTTCAGACGATGACGTGGCCACACTCGCCGATCGCATGGATCTGCGGCACCGCCTTGACGACCGGATGCTCTCGTTGTCGGAAGGGCAACGCCGAAAGGTCGGTGTTCTCGGCGCACTCCTGCCTGGCTTGGTCCCCGATGGTGGAGGCCTGCTCGTGTTGGACGAACCTATGGCAGCTTTGGACGAGCGCGGTCAGACCGTCACCATGGAACTGATTCAACAGGCCGTAGACCGGGGTGCAACGGTGCTTGTGGGCACGCATCACCCCGAGCGCTTTCCCGCAGCCGGTCAGGCCTTTACGCTTGAAGAAGGCAAGATGGTCTCCTTCCCTCTTGCCGCATCAGCACCCGTTGCAGGCGATGCATGGCCCACGTTGTCCTCCGGTGCCAACCGTCCATCGGCATGGTCCCTCGGACGCAGGTACGCCTGGTCTGGAGGCACCCCGCTGTCGGGGGCCCTGCTCGGTGCGTTGATGACGATGGCGTTGGCCACGCTGTTGTTTGACAGCGCCACAGTGGCCTTGCTTCCATCCACCGCTCTTCTTGGTCTGCTGCTGTTGCCTTCGCTCGTTGCGGGCGCAGCAGGTGATGCCGCTTTGCTGACCGTGCGCCGGGACCGTGCCTTCAACCGCCTTGACGCCCTTGGCATCCGTCCTCGGGATGCCTTGACGCCGTTGGTTTTGGGAGCGGTTGGTCCGGTGGTGATGGCGTTGCTTTTCGATCAGTCGGCTGGATGGGACCTTGTGCTCAGCGGTGCGCTGCTTGGCCTTCTTCTGAGCCAAACGGTGGCTGCAGCCGACGCACTTGGGCTCCGTTTGGCACGACCTGAAGCGCTTCATTTGCGCCTCTTGATGCCCTTGGTGGTGCTCCCATTCGGGCTCCTTTTGGACCTGCTTGGATGAACATGCTTCAAAGCCCGCAGGCTTCGGGTAGCATCATGGGGAGGCGCGCCGGGCGGACGTGCTTGGCCGTGGGATACCTTGGCGCGGCGACCGCCCTTGCCTTGGCCTTCTTGTGGGTGCCCAGCGTCCCCAACGATGCCTTCGAATCGCCGGAAGCCCAGCGGATTTTCTACTGGCACGTGCCCAGTGCATGGATGGCAATGATCGCCTTCGGAGTCCTCTTCGTTGGATCCGCTCTGTGGTTCACACGTCGTTCCGCCTTGGGTTGGCGCCTTCACGTCGCGGGCAGTGAGGCCGGTCTTGCGACCGGGCTCATGGCCATCTGGTCGGGCTGTGTCTGGGGGGCGGCCGAATGGGGCGTTCCTTGGGATTGGACCGACGTGCGGTTGAACACCTTCGGATTGTTGACCTTGCTTGCCTTGCTTTTGGTTCTCGGACGCCGTGCGCAACCGGACGGTGTGGAGTCACGCGATACCTTTGCGACAGCCGGGCTGTTTGGCTTCATTTTGGTTCCCGTGACCTACGTCGCCACGAGGATCTGGCAAATCCGGCACCCTGGTCCCGTCATCGCATCCGGGGACGGCGGTGGTTCACTCGCCCCAGAGATGGGCGCCTTGCTTGGCTTCGCCACCCTTTCGTTCACCGTGCTCATCGTCGGCCATTTGATGGAGAGCGTGCACCTGACCTCGCTTGAGCAACGGCTCGATCGGCTGCAAGGCAAGCTGGATGGGGGGGCGACGGAATGAACGGGATGACGGCATTGGCGCTCGGATACCTCGGCATGCTCGTCGCTTTGGGCGTCTGGACGTGGACGGTCATGTCCCGAGGACGCGACATTGAACGCCGTTTGGCTTCGACCGAAGCGGCGCTTGGATTGAAGGACGGTAATGTGGACCCGGTGCTGGACGACAAGCGCTAGCCTGAAGGGAGACGTGCCGACCCCGTGGCATGGCGGTTGACCTTGGCGGGGCGTTTTGTCTCGTGTGTGGCGCCGCTCCACCCCTGTTCACCGACGGGATGTGCGAGTCCTGTTCACGCGAGCGCACGAAGTTGATGCGGGCGCCCGACAACATCCCATGGACGCGATGTGCGCGTTGCGGTGCGACCGAGGTCGAAGGGCGCTGGACCTTCATTGAAGACAGCGCCCTCATGGACGATCTGGTCCAGCGGCACGTCACCTTCCACGTAGACGCCGAGGACATCGCGGTTGGCATGATGGCCCAGCCCATCACGGACCGCCACACCTTGCTCCACGTGCAGGCGGAAGGCGTGATTGACGACCTGCTGTACACCGAAGAACACACGGTTCGAGCCCGGATGAGCAACGGCGTCTGCCTGACGTGCACGCGCCGTGCAGGGAATTACTTCGAAGCCACCGTTCAGCTGCGTTCAAGTGGGCGTCGGCTTGAGGACGAGGAATTGACCACCCTTCGTGCGACCCTCGATCATGTCATTGGCAACATGCCGGAAGATCCCATGTTCTTCATCACCAAAGAAGGTCCAGTCCAAGGGGGATACGACGTGGTCCTGGGGTCGAAAGGCCTCGCACGAGCGTGGGGCCGGCACCTCGTCCAACACCACGGCGGGCAGACCATCGAGACCAATTCGACCGTGGGACGGAAAGACGGGGCCGACGTGACCCGTCTCACCCTGCTCTATCGCATGCCCGGGTATGCCTTGGGCGACGTGGTTCGATGGCGGGATGCACTCTGGCGGCCGACCTCATGGACCAAGGACGGTGTGATCGTGGAACGCGTCGGTCGGCACGAACGAACCGGAGCGTCATGGCGCGATTTGGAGCACGCCGTGGTCCTCGCACGGCAACGGGACTTGGTCGTCGTCGACGTCCTTTCAGAGGATTCCAGCGCCGCAGAAGTGCTCGACCCGATGACGTGGAAGGTGGAAGCCGTTGCGCTTCCATGGGACCATGAACAGGGGTCTCGCTTGGTGCTGGCCCGGATCGAGGGCGAATGGGTGGCCTTGCCACGTGTGGGCACAGACCGTGACCTTCTGACGAAGGGTCCTTGAGGTCCAGAGGGTCCACGGTGGTCATGGTGGAGGCTCCACTTTCGCTTGCCGCTCGCGTCCATGCCTTGGACAGCGAGGACATGTTCGGCCATGTTGGGCGTTTCGTAGACGACCTTGAGTCGGCGTTTGAAGCGGTCTCGGACCGCACCTGTCCTTGGCTCGAGGGCCTGCGTCAGCGTTCGTGAGCGGGTCTTCTCTGCCTTGGCATGGGCGGTTCCGCCGCGGGCGGTTCCTTCCTCTCCGCGTTGGCAGACCAAGGCGGGGCTGTCCCGATCATTTCCCATGCCGATGCTGAATTGCCGCATTGGGTCACGCAAGATTGGTTGGTGCTCGCGACGTCCTATTCTGGGAACACCGCCGAAACATTGCATGCTTCACGGGCCGCGATCGCCAACGGCTTCACCGTGGTCGTGTTGGCGACCGGTGGCGAATTGGCCGGCTTGGCGGAAACCCACGAGCAGGTCCATCTCCTTGGTGCCCCGGGCGGGCAACCGCCAAGGTCTGCGTTCGGCCACATCTTCGGTCGGCAGGTGGCGCTGTTGCGTGCCCTAGGGTTCCTTCCTCCTGGGCACGACACCGAAGGCATGCTTCTCCGCCTTCGGGCCGCTTCTTCCTTGCACGATCCACGCGCGGGACAAGAAGGCGGTGTCGAAGCCCTCGCGGAAGCGCTTCTCGACCGCTCTGTGGCCTTGCTTGGCCCGACCGAACTCGCCCCTGCCTTGACCCGCTTCAAGAATCAGATCAACGAAAATGCCGGTCGTTTCGCCCGCGTCGGGGTCGTCCCCGAGATGAACCACAACGAAGTGGTGGCCTGGGGCGGAACGGGCGAGGTGGCCGATCCCACCGTCGCGGACCAAGCCGTTCTCCTGCTGACCTGGGGCGGCGTTCAGGCCGATGTTCGAACGCGAACGACGTGGATGGTGCACCATTTGGACACCGAAGCGGCCTGGCATCTGGTGGGTGAGGGCGAAAGTTTGCTGGAGGCCTTGCTGTACCACTGCATTGTGATGGATTGGCTTTCCGTCACGCTCGCCGTGCTTGCAGGAAAAGACCCCACCAGCATCGGTCCAATCGCCTCCCTGAAGGCGTACCTTGCGGAACAGAAGTGACGCTCAATACAAGGGTCCAGCGATCAACCTCGGGTCCGGGTGCAGAAGCAGCGCCGCCTCTCGGTCTTCCGGCGCCACGACCCCTTCCATGTTGAAGCCCTCCGGGGCGTATGTGGAAACCTGGACGTGGACATGGGGCGCCCACCCACCGTTTTCCTCCGGCGTCCCAAGGTGGCCGATGACCGCACCGCGTTCCACGCCATCTCCGACCTTCCATCGGTCCATGTCCGAGCGGGACAAATGGCCATGGAGCACCCACACGCGCTGCGTGGTTCCTGCCCACGGATGCTTGGTGCCCGAGGGGAGGTTGAGGTCGTGCACGGTCACCACCGTGGCGCCGTAGCCTCCAGCGTCTTCCTCGTACCCCACGGCATGAATCTGGCCTTCTGCAAAGGCGTGCACGGTGGTTCCCTCTGGCCCACCAAGATCGAGCCCGATGTGGACGTGACGTGTTCCACCAAACAACGGCGTGTCGTACATCCACGGACGAGCCTCGTCGTAGCGTCCGACCGTGTACGGGAATGGGGCGGTCCATCCCTCCACGGGCGGTCGCGTCAAATCGAGGACCCAGTAGCCTCCCGGCATGTCCATCACGGGATGGAAGGGCCACGCGTCCATGCGCTCACGAGGAGGCCTCGCGTCATAGGTGTTCGTCGGCAAGGCTCAACCACCCTCCGCCTCGAGGAGCCAGCATGCAGGCCCTGCTCATGTTGGGCGTGTTGACGGCCTTGCCGGGCGTTGCCCTGGCAAGCATGTTGGATCCCAATGGCGGACGCTTGCGCCACTGGTGCGCGGCTCCTGCTCTCGGCTTGGTCCTCCATGGCGCCATGTTTGGCACGATGGTCCTCATCGGCGTATGGTCCTTCGAGGCGGCATGCGTTGCTGTGCTCGTCGTGCAGGGATGGGCGGCAGCGATGGTCCGCCGTGGCAAAGGGGAGGCGGTCCCGTCTGAACGGGATGCTTGGTTTCAGGCCCACCGTTCGCGCGGGCGGGTGTGGCTTGGGGGCGGCATCGGGGCCTTGGCGCTTCTCCCCGTCGTGGTCGCTGACGTGCCCCAAGGCGTGGATTGGGTCGGCTTCACGGCGCTGGCGCACCACCTCATGGAACGGGGTTCGCTCGCGTCTGCGTCTGGGCATGCATGGCTGTATCCGCCGGGGATTCCGGCGTTGGTGGCCTTCCTTTCCACGCTGACAGGGGCGGCCCTGCCCAGCACTGGCCTCGCCGTCGGACAGTTCACCCTCACCGCCTTGATGCTCGGTATGCTCGCAGCGATGGACCGTCACGGCGCTGGCGGAGAGGCGGTCTTGGCCATGGTGCTCGCGGTGGGGGTGTTCTCGAAAGTGCTGGACAGCGGGTGGCCCACCGTGGCTTCCTTGGCCCTCATTCCTGGAAACCTTGGTCGTGTGCTGGACGGGGACGGTCCTCGTGCAGGCACGAGGTTGACCTTGCTCCTCAGCGCCATGGTCTCGGCCTTGATCCATCCCGCCGGCGCCTTGCTTCTTCTGCTCCTGCTGATGGCCGACGTGGCGTGTCAAGGCCTTGCGAAGGGGCCGTTGAACCGGGCTCGGCTTGACCTTGCCGTGTTGCTCGGGCTCGTGCTGCTCCTGTCTGCCGTGGCCCTCCTCAGTCAAGACGTCCGCCTCGATGCGCCCTTTGCCGAGGACGGGTGGCAGGGCGGTTGGCCAATGTTGGCCTATGGAAGCCCGCTGTTGGTGCTGGCAGCATGGGCCGGATGGTGCTTACGAGGACATGCGGAATCGCGGCTTCTGGTGGTCTGGTTGCTCTTAACGTGGGGGTTGAGTTTGGTTCACCTCCTTCCCGAGGGCATGCGTGGCCCGGCGATCAGCAACCTTGGTTCCGGCCTGTACGCCATGGCCATGTATGCGTTCCACCTCCCTGCGGCTGCTCTGGTCGCGCTGTGGTGGTCCGACTCGACTGCACTTCGCTCAGGGGATGCCTCCCCGAGCCTGTTCGTGGTCGGGCGTGATCCATCTCCGCCTCGCGCAATGGCGGTCGGGCTCGCGGTCATCGTCGTCCTGTGCAGCCTCATGGCCACAGGAGCCATGGCCCGTTTGTGGGACCATGAGGAAATCCTGGCGGTCGCTCCAGGGGACGTTGAGGTCGGGGAGCATCTCCTCGAGCGTGCAGGCAACGATCTGGTGTATGCCGAACAAGCACCTTGGGGCGAAGCGATGGTGACGGTCGGTCTGAACGTCACGGTGGGGGTTGACCTTGGGGTCCATGACGGGCCCACCGAACTTCACCTTCGGGCCACACAAGCCGTGTTGACCGACGACGTCTCCACGCTCGAAGAACTGGGCGTGCGTTGGGCCATCTCAAGCCCCCACGGGGCGCTCGGTTGGGTGTTGGAACGTTCCCCATGGTGGGAGCTGGTTCACGAGGTATCTGGCAGCCGGTCGTGGCAGGTTCGAGCAGAGCCCATGTCCACGTTCCTCA
>DUHJ01000182.1:0-11868 GCA_013330925.1 Candidatus Poseidoniaceae archaeon
GTTTGGCGCGTCTTGGAGCGAAGCGAGGCGCTCCTTCATGCGAGCCATGCGGCCTTCTTCGCTCATTCTTCCTCACCGCCCTCGTCGAGGCCCCAAGCGCTCCTGATGTCCGAAGCCACCGTCTGGCCGTCACGCAGCAGCAGCATCCTGTCGGCCTTCGAGGCCAAGTCAGGGTCGTGCGTCACCATGAGGATGGACATGGACTTCGATTCGTCCGCGCAGAGCGATTTGAACAAGTCAAGCACTTCTGCGGCGCTGGCGATGTCGAGGTTTCCTGTCGGCTCGTCCGCAAGGAGAAGACGTCGTTCGCCGGCGATGGCACGTGCGATGGCCACGCGCTGTTGTTGGCCGCCTGAGAGTTGCTCCGGCACGAACTGCATGCGGTCGCCAAGGCCGACGCGCTCCAACGCCTCGATGGCCCTTTGCTCCGCTTCCTTGGAGGACACGCCGGCCACCTCGAGGGCGAAGGCCACGTTGTCGATGGCCGACAAGCCGTCGATGAGGTGGAAATCTTGGAAGATCCAGCCGACCTGGTTTCGGCGCACGTCGACCACGCTAGCAGGGCCTTTCAGGCCGTACGTACGGTCGTCCAGCGCGATGCTTCCCGCGTCTGCGGCCAAGAGGCCGCCGATGATGTTCAGGAGGGTGGATTTGCCCGAACCAGACGGCCCCATGAGGGCGACCATCTCGCCTTCTTCGATGGTCATGTCCACGCCTTTCAGGACGTGGAGTTTGTTGGCTCCAGAACCGAATGCCTTCGTGAGGGACTCAATGCGGAGCATCATGTGATTTTCCGGCTGTGAAATTGGTATTTCAACCCATGTTCATAGCGGCATCCTGTGCATCAGGGACGGAGCCTGCGCCATCACTTGCGCCAGCGGAGCCAGCGTGGCAGGAAGCGGATGCCGTTGCGGTGCACCTGCTGATCGAGGATGTCGGTGATGTAGAGGTCCAACCAAGCGTCCCTCATGCCTTCACCCCCGTGCGGCTGCTGATCCGATGGGTGCCACCGTACCGCAGCGCAGGGCATCCAAGGAGCGAGCGGGTGAGCTTGCGCATCCGCTGCCCAAAGATGCCGTTCCTGTGGACCTGACGGTCCATCGCGTCGTTCACAAAGCGTTCCAGGTAGATGTCCATGCGTGTGTTCCTCACCATTTACTTGGCGCCGGTCCGATATAAATGAGTGGTAAAGTGAGGCACACCGATGATGCAATTTATGCACCGGTGTAGAAATTCAACCGTTTTTGAGGGCCTCGGCCAAGCGCTTCATGTCGGCGTAACTGGCCTGAAGGCGATGGTCGTCTTCGACCACGACAAGGGAGGAACGGGGGTTGTCTGCCAAGATCTGCTTGCTGTGCGACAGCGGCACGACCACGTCGTTCGAGCCGTGGAGGATGGCCGTTGGGTGCGGCAAAACGGGCCATGCCAGCGGCTTGGCCGCCTCCACGAAGGACCACGGCAGCACGACCGGTTCTTCCCAGCCGGGTGGATGGAAGGTGTGTGCCCCCGTCGCTTCCCAGGCCGCCATGCCGTCGTCGCCAAGGTCAGCCCTGAGCAAACCGGGGTAGCCAAAGGCCGGTGCTAGAAGCACCAACCGGAGGTCCAGGTCGGGCCGCTGTGCTGCGGCATTGGCGGTGGCGAGACCACCGAAGGACGACCCGATCAGCACGTCAAAGGGCCCCAATTCGTCGATGGCCTCGAGCACGACGCGCGTTTGGCTGGCTTGATCCCAGCCGTGCTTGCGCATGTCGAGCGCATGGACCTCCCAGCCATGTGAACGCAACCACTCAGCTTTGCTGCTGTCCGGGCTGCTCCACAGGCCGTGAGCGAAGGTTGCGCGCATGAATGGACCCTGCGACGAGCGCCTATCAGCCTGAGGGTTTCAACCGAACCGGCCTGAGATGTATCGGCCGGTCAATTCCTCACGTGGATCGCTGAAAATCTGCTTTGTCTTGCCGAATTCCACCATTCTGCCGAGGTACATGAAGCCGGTATAGTCGCTCACCCGCTGGGCTTGGGACATGGAGTGAGTGACGATCACGACGGTGAAATGCTCCTTCAGTTCGAGGATGAGCTCCTCAATCTTGGCGGTCGCAATCGGGTCAAGCGCGGAACACGGCTCGTCCATGAGGATCACTTCAGGTTCGACCGCGATGGTTCGCGCAATGCACAGGCGCTGTTGTTGACCACCTGAGAGGCTGGTGCCCATCTCGTGCAGACGGTCGCTGACCTCGTCCCAAATCGCAGCCCTTCGCAAGGCTGCTTCGACGATTCGGTCCAACTCCCGACGGCTCGGGTTGTAGTGCAAACGCACGCCGTAGGCGACGTTGTCGTAAATTGACTTGGGGAAGGGATTCGGCTTCTGGAAGACCATGCCGACACGGCGGCGGATGCTGACGAGGTCTGCGCTCGAGCCTGAAATTCGCGTGTCTTCCAAATCGATGTCACCCTCAACCTTGCAGATGGGGATGAGGTCGTTCATTCGGTTCAAGCACCGAAGCAACGTCGATTTTCCACACCCTGACGGGCCGATGAGGGCCGTCACCGCGTTGCGTTCGATGGGAATCGAGACGTTGTAGATGGCTTGTGCGTTGCCATAGCGAAGGTCAAGGTCACGAATCCACATGTGGGCTTCACCGTCGATCTCAAGATCGCGGGTTGAATCCGGTAAGTTGGCCGTCGGGTCGAAGGGCTCCTCGGCGCTGGGTGGCTCGGAAGAAGCCGCTGAATGGGCATCGTCCACTTGCTCCGCCTCGTCCTCTGAGACACTCTCCTTCGCCGTGCCCGCGTGGGCATCAAGCAATTCTTTGATCAGCATGTGCTCATGGGCGTCGTCTTCTCCGTCCACGCCCGCAACGCGCCTGAGGATCGAGCGGGCTTCAGCAAAACTCACCACAGCGTCCTCGCTGTATTCTTCCTCCAAAGTCGCCAACCGATCTTCTTCTGCTTCATGGAGTTCACCGTCCGCATCAACAATTTCTTTGGCCATGGCCAAGAGTTCCGGTACCGTCATGGTGCGGTCATCGTCAGTTTGTGTCATGTCTTGCTGTACCTCCTGAAGTGAGCACGAAGGAGAATCGCCGTCGAATTGACGATCACCAGCGTGGCGAGAAGAACGATGGACGCGGCTGCGGCCACAACTTGGAAGCCGACCTGAGGAAGGCCCGTCCAAACATAAACCTGAACGGGAAGCACCGTGTAGCGCCCTCGGTCGTTGGAATCAGGGCCAGTGAATTGGGAAGGGTCCGCAGAGAGCCACCCTCGATCGGCGAACAAGGGCATGTTGGCCACGTGAGCCTCGACCCCAGGAATCCAAGCGAACCAGGCGTCGACCGAGGGCACGACATCGTAGGACACGTAAAACAAGGCATCTGGTTCTGTGAAGACCGAAGCGACCGCCCCGACAAGGATGAGCGGTGCTGCCTCGCCCATGATGCGGGACATGGCAAGGATGGTGCCGGTCATCATGCCTGGCAAAGCATGCGGAAGGACGTGGTCTTGGGTCACCTGCCACTTCGTGCACCCCAGACCAAAGGCGGCGTTGCGCAACGACGGTGGAACCGCCCGCAAGGCCTCTTGAGAGGAGATGACGATGGTCGGCATGGCCATCGTGGCCATGGTCATCCCTGCGGTCAACACGGTTGCACCGAGACCGAGCCCGGCCCCCCGGGACGTGAGGAACATGGCGAGGCCAAACAAACCGAAGACGATGGCGGGAACCCCTGCAAGGTTGGTGATCAAGGCTTGGATGGCCCGGCGGCCCCGGTTGTTTGGTGCGTACTCTTCAAGCCAAATCGCTGCGCCAATGGACAAAGGAATGGCGAAGAGCATGGTGTAACCCACCACGTAGACGCTGCCCCAAAATGCGGCACGTAGGCCCGCCCTGTAGGGCTCGGAAGACGGGAAATCGCTGAACACAAAGGGCAAATTGAGGGCAATTGGAACGGTGGCAAGGCCGACGATGAGCACGACAATGGCGCCAAGGACCCAGCCATCACGGCCCTGAACAACAAGGGACAAGCGGTCTTCTTGGATGCGGGTGGTGCGGGTCAATTGCAAACCGCCGAGCGTCAGTCGGCTCAATGCGGAGACAACGAGCAAGAGGGAGACAGCAGGAACAACCCATCCATTGACCAAAATCCAGCGGAGGGCCACGAGGGTCGTGATGATTTTGAGCACGAAGAGAACGATGTCGGTCAGGCCTTCGGCCGGCGGGGTTCTCAGGTCAGGTCGGAGTTTGAACAAAGCCTCGAATCCTGTGAGCACAGAGATACCGCCGAGCAGGACCATGGCCCCACCAATCACGAAGCTAAACGGTCGAATGAGCACGAGATCTGTGCTGAAAGTCACCAAGAAAATGCGAAGACCGAGCATCAACAATGCAATGCGGAGGCCCACGGACAGAAGACGAACGCCTCCCTCCTTGATGAATGAAAACCACGACCACATCGTGGGCTTTTTGGCGTCCATTTCTTGGATTCCGATGGACAAAAACATGCCACGGAGGCGGAGCAGGGTCCAACCAGGCCGACGCATGACCACCAAGGTTCCGATCAACGAGATGAGGGTCAACAGAGGAACGACCGGGGCCTTCTCAGTGTAGGCATCGAGGTAATCCGCAGCGTTTGTGCCCTCAAGCCGTTCGGGGGCACCGCATCGCTTGGTCCATGTTGGTTGGTCCAACATTCGAACGGCCGAACAGAATTCTTCTGCACTAAGGCCGTCCTCAAAGAGGGTTGAATTTTCGTGGTCGACAAGCGAGGTGGCGGTTGCGCAGTCAAGGGCCGCGAAAGCAGGATCATTCGACTTGTGTTTCTCGCCACATGTCGAGGCCGCGAGCGGTGCAATGATGGCGTAGAATTCAGGAATTTCCTCGAGGGAATCCACCCGTTGGTCGTCAGGATCGGCCTCTCGGAACAAGGTTTCAGCATTGGTGCGTTCGCCCTGTTGATTGACGAGGTTGGCAATTCCGTCACCGTCGATGTCGCGATCGATGACTTCATCGTGGACGCCGTCACCATTCGCATCGTTGTACTCCACCCACGCGTCGTACTCCATCTGGGTGGTGCCGTCACCAACGGCATACATGCCAACGCCCGGGCACAGATCTGGATGACCAAGGACCGGATTGTTATCTCCGTCGCCGTCAAGGTCTTCGTCGCACGCATCGATGGCTCCGTCGCCGTCAAGGTCACGCTCGCCCGCTTCTGCAAACGAGAATCTGGTTCGAATGAGTTGACCGCCGGACGAGAGCGCGAAGTCTCCGATTTCCATGTACGATGATTCTCGCGCGTCTGATGATGGTCCATCGGTTTGCGTGAAGGTGACCGTCCAGTTGAAGCGGTGTTCAAAGAAGAGCCAATTCACAGAAGACGTGGGTGAAGCCCTCAATTCGAGGTGTTCAATCGGTTCGTCGTTGAGCATAAATCCGTCACGCTGCAGTTCAACGAAGGTCGAGCGAGCCCCGTCCGGGGTCAAGGCCACGGTCATCACGTCTTGCTTTTGAACCGATTCAACAAGGCTCACGCCATAACCGTCAGGATGGTCCACTTCACTGATTGAATACGACCCTGAAAGCCCACTGTTGAGGATGTACACCGCAGCCTCGGCTTTGGTGCAAAATTCGGGTTCGAAGGCTTCGATGTTCAGGATGGGGTCCAACAATTCAGCAGGAAGATCATCGATCGGCACGTCTTCCCATGCCCGTGAGGTTTGGTTGTACTCGTTCACCGTTTCAATGTCCGTGAAGGTGGTGGCATCGATGGCGCTCCGGTTGAACCACAGGTCGCCACCGCCACGAAACAAGGGCGGTTCAGCGGTGTAGTGAAGCCAGACTTTGCCGTCCTTCGAGGCATCGGGTTGATCGGCGTAATGCTGGACAACCGCGTCGAGGAAGGGGTCGTCTTCGACGGCCTCCCAACGCAACCCGTGCCAGACGTAACTGATGTTGTCGTCCGTGTCAATCCAGAAGTCACCCATGCCCGGCGTTGGCGCCGAATCGCGCATGAATACGGCCACTCGGTTTTCCTCTCCCGGGGAGTACTTCGCGTATTCACGGGAACTGAACATGTTCCCGATTCTGAACGTCTCCTTGGGTTTGAAGGTGGTTTCAGCCTGATTCTCCGAGCACAAGGCACGCTCGACGTCCTCGGCCAAGTCCCACAGTTGCTGCCCTTCGGGTGACGTCCATGCGCCGTTTGGTCCACTGGCCTCATACTGGGTCTCGGTCCAACGGGCTTCGATGGTGACGTTTTCACGCCCTTGTCGCAAATCCGATTCCGTCCAAGCGTCGTCCCAAGTTTCTACCTTCCAGGAAAATTGCGTGCTGGCAACGGTTTTGGTCGGCAAACGAATGCCGTCGACTTCGACCTCGTTCTCAGGCGCAAACGATTCACCAATGATCTGGCTAAGCAAGGTGACGAGAATGATGCCTGCCACCAATGCGATGGCGATGAATCCGGCACGCCCGACGTTGGCCACCACGTAACGGCGGCGCAGGTTCCGCTTTGGCAACAGGGCCGTTCCAAACAGCCCTTTGTCGGAAAGGTCGGGCTTCGCGCTCAATCGTACGCCTCCCGAAACCGTGTCATGATTCGATGCCCGACCATGTTGAGGCCGAGCGTGATGAAGAAGAGATAGAGGCCGACCGCGAACAACGAGAAGTACGGGGTGGTACCAATCGGCAGCTCACCTCCAATGCGTTGAGCAATGTAGGCCGTCATGGTTTGTGCAGAGCGGAACATGTTGTCTGAGAAGGTCGCCATGGTCCCCACCGAGAGCGTGACGGCCATCGTTTCGCCGACCGCCCTGGACAAGGCGAGGATGATCGAAGCCAAGATGCCGGAAAGGGCAGACGGCACCGTGACGCGCGCTGTGGTTTCAACTGGGGTTGCGCCGAGGGCGTATGAGGCATGCCGAAGAGGGTCGGGCACCGCACGCAAGGCGTCCTCAGATAGCGACGCGATGAGTGGGGTGATCATCACACCGACCACAATCGCGCCATTCAACGGGTTGAAGAGTTGAGGTTCTTCGGCAATCCAACCCCACTCAAGGAAGCGGTCGCCAACATCAACGACGATGGGTGCAATCACGATGAAGGCAAAGAAGCCGTACACCACGGAAGGAATTCCTGCCAACAATTCGAGGATGGGCTTGATCAGGTTGGCCGCCCGGGGAGACGCGTATTCTGAAAGGTAAATCGCGGTCCCTAGCCCGATTGGGATGGCGATAACCAGCGCACCGAGGGCCACCTGAAGGGTGGTTTGCAGGAGGGAGTTCACCCCCATGTGAAGGTCAGAACCGACCGTGACCACGCTCACGGTACGGACGTCAGTTTTCCACCATGTTTGGGTCAGGAACTCACCCAGTGAACCGTTGACACGCGCGACCATGTCGAAATAGGCAAGCAGGATCGACATGATGGCCGCGACCCACATCAGTGCGCGAACATCACCGTCAATCACCGCAATGGTCCGACCTCCGACCTGGTTTCGAGATTCGCTCATGACCGAGGCCAACGTCAGGAAGGAGATGCCAAACGCGATGGCGTGTCCGGTTTGAACGGCATGGATGGGTTGAATGGCCAACAGCAATGGAACGGAAGCCATCACCAACATCGTCAGGGAAACCTGCTTTTCCAATGCATACAGGGCGCCGACAAGGATCAGCAACACCGTCATGAGCAGCAACAGCACGTTGGCTGGCAGCGGGATGAGAAGTGCGACAACAGCGATGGCCGTGGCCAGTCCTGCTCCAGCACGAAGGGGGCCTGTGCTCATTTCAATCGCTTCAACGGACAGGCGGTGAAGCCAGGTTGGAGCGAAGATGGCCACCGCCAGCATCGCCAACGTCAACACGGCCAACAGAAGCCCGATGCCGTCCACTTGAGGAGCGTAGGGGTCCTTGTCATACGGATTTGGCAAACCGTCGTTGTCGATGTCTGGATCGACGTTGTTGGCAATGCCGTCTCCGTCGATGTCCCCGTCCAAGTAAGCTCCAGTACCGTCAACTTCCTTGTTTCCAATGCCATCTTGATCGATGTCGGTTTGTGCCACGTCGCTGTTGGACCAAACGGTCACCCACCATGAACGAGCGAGCTCCTCATTTTGTTGATGCATAATGAGCGCGGGCTCATTGTCGGCAAGGAGCTGCAGCGGAACGGTTGGGCGATCGGCATTCCAGTCTCCCGGATTGGCCTCAAAGTAGGCGTGGAGGTAGCTCCGCTTTTCATCGGTCGACAAAGCAGGGCCTGCGACGTCATTGAAGACCGTGGCCGTCAGGTCGATGCCAGCGTCGTAGGAACCTGCATCAGCGTCCCAGCCGTAGGTCGTGATGAAGGGATCCGACAATTCTACGGTGGCGTTCATGTCCCAGTCAACGATGCAGAACCGATCCAACCACAACGGATCTGCGAAGGATCCGTCGTCGTAAATGGCGCCTTGTTTGACGCTGACTTTGACGTCCTCACTCCAGTCCTGAGGCGGTGTGAAGTCATCAGCGCCACATCCGAAGCCCTTGTAGAACTTCGAACCTGACTCGGCGAGGACGAAGATGATGCCTGCCGTGATCATGACCACGGTGACGGCCAAGGCAAGGAGCACGGCCTCTGGGGCCTTCTCCTCAACCCGGGTGCGCCAGTTCATGTGCTCACCCGCTCGCGACTCTCAACTAGGCCCCCTGTCGGTGTCCTCTATAATCTAATTAGAATATAGAGACTTGCCCGTAGGGGGCCGCCGGCCCGAAGGCCGACGACCCTTGGCCTGCCGAGGGTTTGTTGGGAAGGACCGATCAGTAGGTCCCCTCAGCAAGAATACGGCGGTGCATCTCCATCCAGGTGGCATCGTCCAAGGGGACGTAGCCCACTTCAGAGATGACCGCGCTGCCGTCACCGGAGAACGCCCACAGCAGGAACTTGGAAACCGTGTCCCAGTTGTCGTTGTTGACGTTCATGAAGATCGGGCGCGCCAGAGGCGTGTAGGTGCCGCCTGACACCGAGGCAGGCGAGGGCGCGACGGCGTCCTCGGGTGCATCGGCGATACCGTGCGTGTGGTTGTCCGAGACCGCGATGGCGGTAAGGATGGCCTGGTTCTCTTGGTAGTAGGCGTAGCCGAAGTAACCAATGGCGTTCTCGTCGCCAGTCAAGGCGGTCACGAGGACGTTGTCGTCTGCGCTCTGCTCACCGCTGGCGAAGGCGCCGTGCTCGTGCATGATGGCTTCGTAGAAGTACTCGTAGGTGCCGGAATCGGCGTCTGGATAAGCCAGCGTGATCGCACTGTCGGCGCAGTCAGCGGAGAGGTCAGACCACTCGCGCACGCCGTCCTGGTCGTCGTTGGGAGCGATGCTCGAAACGTCGAGGCCCTGAGCGGAGAGCTCGGCCGAGGTGTTCGCGGAGAAGACCCAGCGGAGTTGTGCGGCGGAAAGGCCGCCAAGACCGCTGATGCACTGGTCAGCCGCACCGCCCTGCTTGACGACGACGCTGAGGCCGTCGAAGGCCACGACGAGTTGCGTCACGGTGATCGAGGTGTCACCCTTCAGGCAGGAGTACTGTCCGTTGTCACCCATGGTGGCCTCGGAGTCCTTCCAGCCACGGGACATGTCGCCGATGTCGACCGGGGTGCCCTTCTCGGAGTTGGCGCAGACGCGGCCAGCACCGGCTCCAGAGCCACCGCCTTCGACGGTGATCGACACGCCAGCACAGAGGGTCTTGAAGTCCTCAGCCCAAGCGTTGGCGACCGGGAAGACGGTCGAGGAACCGGCGATGCTGATGGACACGTCGCTGCAGAAGCCCTTCATGAGGTCCTCGTTGCCACCTGCGGTCATGCCGAGGAGGTGAGCGTAGCGGCCCCAGTACATCTGGGCTTCTTGCAGGTTGTTGAGGGACACGTAGCCGACTTCAGACACGGAGGTTTGTCCAGCGTCGCTGAAGAGGCCGTAGTTCAGGAAGGGCAAGGTGTCAGCAAGGGAGTCCGCGTCAACCAGGAGGTTCATGAAAATCGGACGGGACAGGGGGTTGTACGATCCGTCGCGGACCGTGCCCTCGTCGGGCGCCACAAAGTCGCCGTCGTCGTTCTGAATGGCCACCGCGGTGAGGGTGGCTTGGTTCTCTTGGTAGTACGCGTAGCCGAAGTAACCGATGGCGGTTTCGTCGCCGGTGATGGCGTTCACGATGACGTTGTCGTCGGCGCTCTGCTCTCCCGTACGGAAGCCTTGCTCGGCTTCGTGGAGGGCGGCTTCGAAGAAGTACTCGTAGGTGCCAGAATCGGCATCGGGGTAGGCCAGGGTGATTCCGGCGTCTGGGCAGTCCGAGGACAGTTCGGACCACTTGTGGGTCGTGTCGTCGCCGTCCGAGTTGGGGACGGCAGCGGAGACGTCCACGCCAGCGGCGGTCATCTCAGCGGCGGTTTCCGCGGAGAAAACCCAGCGGAGTTGAGCCTGCGTGAGGCCGCCCATGCCGTTGATGCACGTCTCTGCGGCGCTGCCCTTCTTGACCACGACGGAGAGGCCGTCGACGGCCACGACGAATTGTGCAGCGTCGATGGAGGTGTCGCCCTTCAGGCAGTCGTAGATGAAGCCGTTCGCTTGCGCGCTTGCCTCGGAAGACTTCCAGCCGCGGGACATGTCACCGATGTCAACAGCGGAACCCTTCTCGGAGTTCGCACACACACGGCCTGCGCCGGCTCCAGAGCCGCCGCCTTCGACCGTGACGGTCACGCCAGCGCAGGCGTTGCTGTAGGACTCGGCCCATGCGTTTGCAACGGGGAAGACGGTCGAGGAACCGGCGATGGTAATCGAGCCGTCAGGACCGCACACGACAGGGAACTCGCCAGCGAGGCGGTCTTCCATGTCGGCCTGAACTTCAGCGGGGATGGCAACATAGCCAACGGAGTTGACGAGCTTGTCGCCGCCGTCACCGAGCCCGAAGGTCACGAAGGGCACCGTCTTGGACAGGGAGTCCGTGGTGGCCAGGAGGTTCATGAAAATCGGACGAGCGAGGGGGTTGTAGGTGCCGTCAGCCACGGTTGGGCCGCTGGGCGTGACCATGACGCCCGCGTCGTTCTGAACGGGGAGGGCCGTCAAGGTCGCCTGGTTCTCTTGGTAGTACGCGTAGCCGAAGTAACCGATGGCGGTTTCATCGCCGGTGAGGGCGCTGACGATCACGTTGTCGTCGGCGCTCTGCTCGCCCGCACGGAAGCCTTGCGCGGCTTCGTGAAGGGCGGCTTCGAAGAAGTACTCGTAGGTGCCCGAGTCCGCGTCAGGGTAAGCGAGGTTGATGGCTGCACTGGGGCAGTCCGAGGAAAGCTCGGACCAGAGGTGGGTGCTGTCGTCGCCGTCCGAGTTGGGGACAGCGGCGGACACGTCAATGCCTGCAGCGGTCATCTCGGCAGCGGTTTCATCGGAGAAGATCCAGCGGAGTTGGTCGACCGTCAGGCCGCCCATGCCGTTGACACAGGTTTCAGCAGCGCCGCCCTTCTTGACAACAACCGAGAGGCCGTCGTAAGCCACGACGATTTGACGAGCCTCAAGGGAGGTGTCGCCCTTCAGGCAAGACATGGTGTAGCCGTCATCGCCACGGGTGGCTTCGGAGTCCTTCCAGTCGCGGGACATGTCGCCGATGTCGACGGCGGTCCCCTTCTCGGAGTTGGCGCACACGCGACCAGCACCGGCGCCAGAGCCGCCGCCTTCCACCGTAATGGTGGTGCCGGGGCAGGCTTCGGAGTAGTATTCCGCCCACGCTTCAGCGAGAGGGAACACCGTCGAAGATCCAGCGATGGTGATGGAACCGTCCGGTCCGCAAGTGATGGTGCCGACGTCAATCCTGTCGGTACCGGGGTCAGTGGTGTTGTCCACAGGGTCCACAGGATCCACAGG
>DUHJ01000182.1:12212-14577 GCA_013330925.1 Candidatus Poseidoniaceae archaeon
TCCACCGGGTCCACCGGGTCGGTGGTGTTGTCCACCGGGTCGGTGGTGTCGGTCGGTTCGTCATCGGTGTCGCCACCCAAGCAACCGGCCAGTGTGGCCAGGAGCATGAGTGCGATGAGGGTCAGGGCTCGGGTCTTTGCGTTGGTCAACATGGTGTCGCCTCGTTGGCCCCCCCTAATTTCTCAAGAGGGATGCCTGCTCCCAACAGAAAATACTGTAACCTAAATACTCCTACATAGTACTATATCGTATAGATAGGGATTGGGTTTGTCTATGAAGGTCATGGGAGAAGCAGGTGGGACGGTGACCGAAGCCAACGTAGAGTACAGGAAACTGCAGGTCACCGGTGGCTCGACGTTCATCGTTTCCCTGCCAAAACGATGGATTCGTGATCACGGCCTGAAGCAATCCGACGTGGTCGGGGTTGAATACATGACCTCGGGGGAGTTGCAAATCGCTCCCAATGAAACCCGATCCTTGAAGCGACGCGCAACCATCGATCTCGAGAAGATGCCGGAGGCTGCGTTGTATGACTTTCTCATCGGCATTTATGTGTGTGGTTGCGACTCGATTATGGTCAAATCGAAAGCAGGTTTGAAGACCAAACAGCGCAGAACAATCCGGAACTTCCTCAGGGACACACGTGGCATGGAAGTCTCGGTTGACGAAGAGAAGCAGATGGAGATCATCTCCTTGCTCAATCCGAACGAACTCCCTCTGCAGGTTTCATTGAACCGCATGTACTTGCTCCTCATTTCCGTCGTTCAGGACGCGCTGGATGTGCTGGACGGCGAAGACGACGAGGTGCTCAGCGACCTCGAGGATCGAGAACGCCAAATCGATGCGCGTCGTCTCCTTGTCGACCGCCAGGTTGCCATGGCCCTGCAATCACCAAGCATCGAACGCACCTTGGGCGTCGACAGGTTCCAGGCCATGGAGCACGCCTCAATGGCGCGGGCGCTTGAGCGCATGGGAGACCACGCTCGTTCCTTTGCCAACATCATTCTCAATCGCGAAGCGCTGCTGAAGCCCTCTGTCATTGCAGACCCAAGAACACACTTGGACGTCTGGATGGCTTCGCTCCGCACCATCATTCGCAACACCTACTCGAAAGACATCAACGCCATCATCAACGCAAAGCAAGACCTCCAGAAGGCGATTACATCGCTTGAAGCCTTCGAAGAAGAACTCGTGACGCGGGGAGGTGAAGATGGCGGAAGCAGCGTGATCCACTTCCGTTTCTCTGAAAAAATCCGCCGGTTTTGTGCCTACACCATCGATTTGTCTGAAACGCTCATCAACATGATCATGGCCAGCAAAATCAAACCCATCGAGGAGGTATCCAAATGAGTCCGCCCCCGGTCCGAACCAACCTTGACGAGCGCATGGCCATTCTTCGCGGAATGATGGACCGCTTTTTCCAAATGGTCCATGAAGGCTACACCTCCACGTACCGCGAGGCCGACCGGGATGTGGCCTTTCAAGAAAGCATGGAGCTCCGGAGCGACGCCGCGGCTCAAGCCGAACACCTAGCCCAAGAACTGCTGTTGGTGCTCAGCCTCAATCAGCCCCTCCTCTCAGATTTGCGTATCGTCGCCGCGTCGCTTCGAAGCCTCGACGTGCTTGAACGGCTGGCGCGGCATGCACGCGACATCGCCAATGCCCGACGTGACTGGGCAGAACGAGCGAAGGAGGGTGCAAACTTCCCCATCGGCATCAGCGAAGGATTGGACAGCATGCACAATGACGTGCTGGAGCTCCTTGGACTTGCGCGAGCTTGCTTCGTCAAGCAGGAATCTGTCCCGGTTGAGCGCATCCTCGAACTTCATTCCAGCGCCAACAAGGTCTTTGATGAGACCTTGGCAGCCTTGCTGGAAGAATCAAAATCCAAGGTCGCAGGACGTGAAGGTAGGATGCTGTTGGTGACCATCGCCCGTCGATTGGAGCGTTCAGCATACAACCTGATGCGCCTGTTCGATTTGTGGAACCACGCCCAAACCAACCAATGGATTCGCTTCGAATCCATGGCGCATGAGGATTGAACTGCAGCGAGCCTTTGAAGAGGCCGTGAGCGACCAACGCTCTGCCCGAGTCCGCCCCGACCGGCCTTGCCGACCGTGGGCTTGGCACTCAGGGAGGCGAAGGCCATGGGCATGGATCCAACACTGAAAGCAACCTTGCAGAAGCAACGCTACCACATCGTGGGTGAGCACGGCGGCGTGAAGACCTGCCACTGGACCAAGGAATCCCTTCTTCGCGACCGCGCGTGCTACAAGGGCACCTTCTACGGCGTCAAGAGCCACACCTGCATGCAAATGTCGCCCGTGGTCGATCAGTGCAACCTGGCGTGCACCTACTGCTGGCG
>DUHJ01000183.1 GCA_013330925.1 Candidatus Poseidoniaceae archaeon
GCCGCCGCTATCTCAAGCGAATTCAGCGTGCTCCTAGCCGATACGCACTGCAGGAAATCGCCTCCACCATCCAAAATGACCTGGATCGTCGGCACCTCTCCTACGACGAGGCCCTCAACTTGGGCAACGTCATCCAACATCACGCAGACCGTTTGCCCGGCGACACCATCGTGTACGCCATTTCCGACCGGGACGCCTACCGTCGCACGTTGGAGCTGTACCTGAAGGACGCCGTGCTGTCTCGGACCGAACAACTCCTGCTCTGGGAAGAGCGACGCCGACTCGGCATCAGCGACAGCGAACACGATCGATTGCTCAACCAACTTGTCGAGCAAATGAAGCGTCAAGGCAAGACCGTCGCAGTTCACGCATTCAAGAGGGCGAGCGCATGACCTTTTTCGGCCGTGCGTCCTCCATCGGGCTGGTCGCCCTGTTGCTTCTGACCCTGGCCACTCCCTTGGCCACGCCGGCAGCGGAAGCAACTTCTGGAAGGGCGGGCCCTGATTTCAGCGTCACTGCGCTCACCTTGGACAACCATGGGTCGGTGCTCGTCGATGATGCAGGTCTCATCAGCGTCGTTGCTGCACCGGGCGATCATACCGTGCGCATCGAGGTGGCCAATGTCGGTACGCTTGCTGGAAGCGCAACCCTTGAACTCGTTCACAAAGGCTCACCCACGGCCTTCGAGGTCGTCGTGGACCAGATGTCCACCGGCAGCCTCGCGCCCGGCGCCGCTCCTTCGGTCTTTTTGATGACGTGGACCGCCGCCACCGGGCAGGATCAGACCCTTTTCGCACGCGTGCAGTCCCTGCAAGACGGGAACACCATGAACGACGAGCGCGAGTTGGGCTTGGACGTAGAACGGTACCTCGAAGCCAACACCATCGACACCTCCCACCCCACACCAAGCCCCGGCCAATCCACGGCCAGGCTCTCCCTTGGCACCCACGACCTCACCGCCACGGTGCGCAACGACGGTGTCCTTCCGGTCAGCGCAGAGATGGACGTGGTCCTGACGCCGCTTGGCGGCGGCGCTTCTCAAACGCTGACCTCCAACACCATCGCCGTGCTTGCGGCCGGTTCCTTGCACCAACCCTCGGCGTCGGATGTCCTCTTGGTCTCGGTCGATGCCACTGGTTTGTCCGGTGGTTGGAACGTGACGATGACGGTGGAATTCACTGGCCCATCGTGGACCGACGTGACCCAAGTGGCCGCCTTTGACGTCGTCTTTTCCGACTATGCCGCCGTCCTCGACGCCCCGGACGACCGCACGTTGCAACCTGGTACCTCCAAGGTGCTGACCTTCGAACTCGACAACAACGGACAACAACTGGACAGTTGGAACATCGCCACCCACACCTTGCTTGGTTGGACCGACACCTCGTCCTTCCCCGTCAACAGCGGCCCAGTTGCTCCAGGAAACGCCCTTGAGTTTGTGGCCACGGTGGACGTGCCGATTACGGCCTCGCGCGGCGACACCGAAGTCCTCACGGTCACCTTCACGTCCCAAGGCTCCAGTCCACAGTACACGCTCCAAGCCGTGGTTCTCATCACGGCGGGGGAGCTCTACTTGGCCGAGGTGGACCTCGACAACACCAGCGTCAGCGTGGTGCCCGGTTCGCCGACCGACATTTCCCTCAACATCACCAACCAAGGCAACGTGGACACCAACTTCCAATTGACGGCAGGCTTCTCCCCCGCACCGCTGGGTTGGGATGCGGAGATCTCCGTGCCCCAGACGGGTTACATTGCTCCCGGGGAAACCAGTCGAATCAAGGTGACCGTGACCCCCGCCCACATCAGTTCGCCGCTCAATCCTGCGGAATTGAACAAAGAAGGCGATGTGCTCGACATCTGGATCGGTGCCTCGGCCGTGAACGGCATCCCCGTCACGGACCAACTGGAACTGACCGTTGCCCCGGTCATCGTGGTCGACCCCGGTCTCCAGACCGACCTGCTCGAATTGAGCGAAGCCGACGTGCGTGCTTCCCGTTACGGCATCGGATACGACGCCGTGGTGCCAATGGACTTGGAGGTCCGGCATAACTTGGTTCAGGACGTCAACGAATTGGTCAACGCCACGGTCGAGGTTTCTGACGTTCGCTTTACGTCGTACGGCGGCGCTGGTGGCTTCTCGGAGACCTCGCGATGGTCGTTTACCCCTTCGCCTGAAAACGCCACCAACATGACCCTTGGCACCACCAATCCAGCGGTGCTTTCCGTTCAAGGTCCGGCCGATGCCTTGCCGCTGGCAGGCCTTCTCGAAGCCGACGTGACCGTGACGCCCACGCTCTCCACCACGCACACGCTTGGAGGGGTCAGCGCAGAGGCCGTGACCCGAACCGTCAGCGTTTCCGTCCCTGGCGTCAACGACGGTGAGATCATCGAAGGCGGCGTTCGTACGGCCGACGTTGGCGTGGCATCCACCTTCCCCATCGGTGTGCGAAACGCCGGCAACGACGTGTCCAACTACACCATCACGCTGCTCAACACCCTCCCCGTCACGTGGTCGGCCTCCCTTGGCACCTCTGGTGGTCTGATGACGACCGTGAGCAGTTTGCCGTCTCCCGTCGCGGTGTATCCTGACGTGACCAGCACCGCCCACGAGACCACCTTTGACCTGACCGTCACCTCCGACCCCTTGACGCAGGCCGGTTCCATCACCTACGTGGATTTGGAAATCTCAAACAGCGACACGGGGGACGTGCTTGGCCAGGCGTCCATCCCCATCACCGTGGAGGCCTTCGTCGACGCCGAGTTGGACCCCAACTACAGGTTGGTGAACTTGAGCATCTTCGAATCGCCGCTGACCAGCCTGACCATGACGAACACCGGGAACACCCCAGCTCAGTTTTCCGTGTCGATCGTGGATCCCGATGACGAGGTCGATTTCACCCTCACCAGCAGCCCCTCGGTGCTCATTGGCGCCGGTTTCAGCGACGGCGTGAAGATTCAACTCACGCCCACCGCAGAAGCCGCAGCGGACGTCAACTATTCGGCCACCGTGGTCGTCACGGTGACCGACGGCCCTGTTCTCGAAGCCGTGATTCAGGCCAACGTCAGCGAGATGGACGATGTGGCGCTGGTGTTCGACACGTCCTTGGACGACGATGCGGGGACCACCGGTGTCCAACACAACGCCATTCCAGGAACGACGGTGAACCTGCCGTTCACCCTTACCAACAGCGGCAACTACCTCGAGGACCTGACCTTGGAAACTGAAATTGACGACGGTTGGGGCGCCAACTTAGACGTCTATTCCGCCCAATTGGCCATCGATGCCAGTCAGGTCGGCACGTTGTCCGTCATCGTCCCTGCCCTTGGAGGCGCAGCCTCGCTCGACCGCGGCGACGTGCATCAGGTCACCATCTATGCGAACGACACCGCCACCGGGGCTCTGCGAACGATTGGTACCGTGGACGTGGTGATCGCACCGCTGTTCGACATCAGCAGCCCGAACTGGCCGGCGGATTTGCTCTTCCATCGTGGCTTGTCGCAAGACATCAGTGCGTCGGTGAGGAACATCGGCAACGCCGACATCGAGGTCAACGTCGATGTCGCACTCTTCCGTCCCGGGACGGACCAAGTCAGCGATGACTGGGTCTTGGTCAGCCCCGCCACGCAAGTCGTGACGCTCCGTCGTGGCGTGGACACCACGCTCGACGTCACGGTGGAATTGGTCGAACTCGAACCCCTTCTCTCGCTTCAGGGCGAACTGCGCGTGACCCTCACGCCCGTGGACACAAGCGTGAGCGGCTCCGCAGTGCTGGAAACGAACCTGGCCGTGTCAAGGATGTTCCAGAACGAACCGGACGTGTTCATGCCTGGCCTGAACGACGGCGTCGAGAACCGACCGTTCATGTGGACCCACATCCCAGCGAGCGCCTCCACAGCAGCCGTTTACGAACTCGAACTTTGCTCCGCGCAGCGGTTGGTCCAGCCCGCCATCCTCGCCCCCGGCATCGACGCCTCGTCGTTGCTGTGGGACTTCCAACTCGTGACGGGCAGCGGTGCCGCCCAAACCCATGATTTGGACCTCGCCGCCTCCGGTTGCGCTGGCGACGACCTGATCACCCTCCCCCTGAGGCAAGCATGGGACACCTCTGGTGCCCCGACGATGGCCATCGATGCTCCTGACCGGCCCAACCTCCTTCCAGGCGACGGTTGGGACCTGACCTTCAGGTTGTACCATCCCAACGAGAACAACGGGTACACCGAGTACACGGAAGCGACCTACAGGTACCAACTCGACACCAAGGCCGACCCCGCTTTCGACCTCGAAGACGTGGCCGAGGAATGGAGCATCACCGGAGACCGCCTCATGGAAGGCGTGTCCACGAACCTCAGCCTTGACCTCGTCAACTACGGGACGTCAATGGCGGTGATGGTTCAGCCTGTCCTTACCTGCGAAGGGGCCGAGGTGTTGAGCAGTCCCGACCTCATCCCTCTCATCAGCCCCGGTGAAACCGTCAACGTTCAGTGGGAGATTCAGCCGATCAGCATGGACTGGTGGCTCAGTTCCTCGCAACTCCGGTGCACGGCGGATTGGACCTCGGAGGTATCCGACACCTTCGGTGACGAACTCGACAACAACGTCCTGATCATCGAGGAAGAGGTCGTCGCTTGGTCCCCTCGTCCCATTGTCGTGCTCGCAGGAGCTGCCGCGGGATTGCTTTTGGCCGCGCTCTTTGTGGCCCTTCGAAATCAGAACGACAATTTCCGCCTTGCTGCGGTGTACGCCGGCCTGTTGGGATTGGGCTTCTCCTTCCACCTGCTCTCCATCGTCTGGTGGGGCCCAGTGGTCCTCGCCGTGGCCGCTTTGTGGACCTGGCGCATGAGCTGGCGCGCGTCAGAGGAATTCCGAGTGCTGCACGAGGATTACCAACGGCAACGCAAGGGCCTCTCGACCATGTACGCCGACCACTTTGAGGCCCTCAGCGACACGCAACGGGCCTTGACCACCATCCTCTCTCTCCCGATCTTCGGCTTCATGCTCATCGTGATGGGCGTCCCCGCGCAGGTGCCGGACAACAACCTCAACGGGGCAACGTTGCTTGCTTACCTCATCGTCGTCTCCTTTGGCGTCATCTACCTCCTCCGCCGAAGCAACAAAACTTACGGACGCATCTATGGTCGGTTGACGGACATCGAAACCGCCTCGGCACGCATCGAGCGCGACTTGGCCGATCCAGCCCGGCTGCTTGGCGACCTCGCCGAGGACGGGCTTGGGTTGGCCGACCTGCTTGACGAAGCCAGCCAAGCCGCTCGTGAACTCAGCGAGACCGTCGATTGGGACGAACAGGAGGTGGCCGACGATGCCTGAAGATCAGGACGTTGAGAAGCCAGAGGTCCCGTTCGAGCCCGCCGAGGGCGAAGACGTGGCCGTGCCCCTGGACGACATCCCGATGGAGGGTGTCGAACACACCGATGTGCCGGATGAGGGGGACGACTTCGATGTTGAGGAGTTGGAGAAGGAGGGTTTCGAGGACGTCGCGTTCGAAGAAGAGGAAGACCGTCCGGCCGTGGCGTCGGCACGCCAAAACCTCGATTCGGCCGTCACCACGGTGCTCAACAGGCAGGTCAATTCCCTCGCGCGCACTGAACTTGACGTCGCAGAAGCTCGCTCGCACCTGAACAGCCACCGCCTCCGCCGTGCGCTGAAGACCGTTCTTCGCGCGGAGAAGGCCCTCGAAGACCTCAAGGAATCTGTGCTTCATTTGCGACGTTCCATGGCCTTGCTGCATCGCTTGCTCAAGGAAAAGTCGCACGTGTCGCACAGCGAGGTCGAGCACATTCTGCTCCGTCTGCGCGACGCGACAGGTGCAGCGGAAGCAGGCGAAGTCGGCGTGGCGGCCGGTGAGGTCGAAGGCTTGGTTGACGACCTGATCGGCGGAGACACCTCCACCCTGAACCCCTTCCTGTTCCGTCACTTTTGGCTGGGCATCGACACCCGCTGGCCCGCCGGCGGCGACATGGGCGTGATGATCGTCCGCATCATCAACGACGGCCCCATCACCCTTCCCATGATGCGCATGCATCCGCCGGTGCCCGCCGGATGGACGTCAGACCCCGAACTGATCGACGTGCCCAGCATTGCGCCCGGGGGCAACCTTCCGGTCCGCTTCGAAATCACCGCTGATCGCCGCTACGGTGCCGACGAAATCCCGTTGGCCCGAAAATTGGCGCTTACCGTCGGCTATGAGATGCGCTCAGGCGACATCGTCTGCACCGTACGGGCGCAAAACCGCTCCATGGAACCGCTCGTGGACGTGCTCATCGACCCGTGGTATCCCCCGGGCTACACGTCGGACGCACTTCCGATGCTGCCTCGTCTGGAACCAGACGAAGTGGCGAACATCCGTATTCCACTCCGCATTGACATCGGTGGGCCTCGTGAAGGCCCATCTTCAAACTCCACCCCCGCACGACGGGGGGGAAAAAAACACACAACATGAGGTGAACAAAAATGAACAACGAACGAAACGAAACGCGCGATAACGCCGCGGCGATCGGGATTGGTGCGATGATTGTCTTCATCGCCCTCATCCTGGTGGCAGCGGTTGCGGCGGCGGTCATCATTCAGACCGCTGAAAAGCTGCAACAGAACGCCCAGTCTGCGGGTGACGACACGCAAGAACAGATGTCCACGAAAGTGGTCCTGCTCTCGACCGTCATCTGGGACATGACCGGTGGTACTGAGACACTCTTCAGCACCTTCGAGCTTGCTGCTGGCAGCAACCCCGTGGTGCCTGGTGACGTGTCCTACACCGTCGTCTGCGACGACGGTGCGGGTGGCACGGCCTTCGCTGCCGGGAACTTCGGCGGCGCTGAAGACCACACCGGTGACGGAACCGGTGGCGCTCTGGCCTCCCTTGACCCCGGTACGACCTACGTCGTGCAGATGGACGTCTCCAACTGCGTGCCTACCGCAAACACGGCCAACATCTTGGTGTTGAGCGTCGTTGGCGGCGGTCAGACCTACGAAGAACTCCAGTACGGAAGCTCCCCGGCCGTCGGGGACGTCGTCGTTTGAGGTGATTACCATGAAGAACACGAACATGAAGAACAACAACACGCAAGAACAGGACACCATGGCCGCGATCGGCATCGGTGCGATGATCGTTTTCATCGCATTGATCCTCGTCGCAGCCGTGGCCGCTGCGGTCATCATTCAGACCGCGGAGAAGCTCCAGCAGAACGCCCAGTCGACCGGTGAGGACACCACGGACGAAATGTCCGGTAAGGTGCAAATCCTCAACGTCTTCGTCAATGACGGTGCCGCCTCCTACGAAGTCTACTTCCGCCTTGCTGCGGGCAGCGACGACACGGCCGACACCGACATCCTGTGGCAGGTCTCCTGCGACGACGGTGCAGGCGCATTCCAGTACATTGCCGGTAACTTCGGCGATGCTTCTGGTGGCTCGGTCGTCGACCTCGGCGACAACGCCGCAGCCGATGTTGACGACGTTGAAGCGGGTACCGCATACCGGTACACGCTCGACGCGACCGGCGGTGGCGGCGACTGCAGCCCTGACGCGCTCTTTGCAGCCAACGTCAAGGCCACGCTGTACATTCACGTCGTCGGCGGCGGCACGACCTATGACATCCTCAAGGTCAACGACGCCACCGAAGGCGCTGTGGTGGTCTGATCCGCTCTGCGCCCTGAAGCCCCCCGGCAACGGGGTGCAGAGGAGGCATGACCATGGCATGGCCCTTTGGAGGCGGTGCACGGACAGCGACGGACGATGACGCAAGGATGACCGAAGGTCATCTGAAGGTCCTCTCGAACGTCCCGATTGAACAGGTCCCTCACCCTGAGGAGGGGGAACTGTCCGAGGAGGACGCTTGGACAATCCGTCCAGGTCCAGCACGTGCCAAACTGAACAGCATCGGCAGCGTGGCTTCGACCACGCAAGCCTTGGCGCCCGCAGCGCCAGCGCAGGTCAACGCGACCGTGGACACGTCCGGCCTCGAGCGGCTCATCAGCAGCCGCCTCGACATGGTTGAAGACGTGCTCCGCATGGTCGAGACCCGCGTTGACGAGGCGATGGAATCCGGACCGACGGTCACCTTCAGCGATGAAGGCGAAGACGGCGAGGTTCCCGAGGCGATGAGCGGCGACGTGATCATCACGGCGTCCGGGGAGCGCATCCCTGCCGGCGACGGGGCTTCACGCCTCAAGCCGGACGACGAAGCGCCCCTCGTGGAGCTCTACGAGGCACAAGCCTTGGCCGCGAACCCCTTCTTGCGTGCTCCTGACGCCCTTGGCGGCGGTTCGAGCGACCGCATTGGGGCCCCCACCGTGGCGGCCCTCTTGCTCGATCACATGTCGGGCATGGCGGCATCGAGTTTCACGCAGAAGGCAATGGATTCAGGGATGCTCAGCCCCGACGAAGGCCGTCAAGTGATGGCCATCGTCCAGCTGGCAGAACCCGGTGAAACGGAGGCCGCCTTGGCGGACCACCTCCCCAACCGGGCCTTGCTGTCCTTCTCGGCTCTGGTGAGCGCCTGGCGAAGCCAAGCACAGCGCGCGGCGGCTTCGGCTGCCGCCAACATGAGGGCGTGAGCAAGTGGGTGCGTCGACGGGAATCGGTGGACTGATTGTGGGGATGGCCATGTTGGCCGTCTTCGTGATCTTCGTCGGGACCCTCGATGCACGCCTTGCCACGCACCTGAGCGTGACCGAACCGGGTGATCCTCCACCGCAGGTGTCCTTTGTGGACGCCAACGTGGACCTCTCCGGATTGGCCAACATCAGCATCACCACGGCCGGAAGCGGTTACCAAGTCGGGGACGAGGTCCTCGACGGCACCACCGTGGTCGGAACCGTGACCGAAGTGGACGGCAGCGGCGGTTTGCTGGACCTCAGCGTAGCGATGGAAGGGAACAGAGATTTCACCTCTTCTCCAACCCTCACCATCAGCTCCGTTGGCGGCTCCAGCGGCGCCGTCTCTGCCGTTTTGGGGAGCGTGGTGCACACCAACGTGACCAACGTTGGGAGCACCGTGCTTTCCCTTGACGACGTCTGGGCTTTCCTGGACGGCGAGAACGTCGAGCACCTTCCTGATTTGGTGGTGGCTGAGCCGATCGGTACCAACCTGTACTCTGGCGAAACCGTGTGGGTGATGTGGCTTGAAGGCTCATCCACCTCATGGGAACGCTTGGCCCTCTCCGTCGGTCCGACGACGGTCGTGACGGAGCTCATCTGAGGTGTTCTCATGGCTGACGGCGGTGCAACTTCGTTCATCATGCTCGTCACCGCATTGCTGGTGGCGGGAAGCGTCAGCACCTTCCTCATCGCAGAATGGGGCGACGTCGCCCGCTCGATGGAAGTCGAGCGGCGGGCCCAAGCGATCGATGCGGAGACCGACGTAAGTTTGGCCGGAGACCCCGGAAACGTGCGCTACAGCCTGACCGGTCAGATCCAATTCTACCTGATGAATTCAGGCAACGCGGTGTTGGATGAAAGCACCATGGTGGTCCTGATCGACGGCGTGCAACAGACCTCAAACGTGACCACCACCGTCCTCAACGGCGGCGACTGGTCCTCGGGTGAGGTGGCGCAGGTGCAGATTTCGGACAACACGCTTACCTACACGAACAACAGCGAGGTCGTGGTGACCGTCGTGGTGTCCTCTGAGGTCGTCAACAACGTCCGAGGCACAGACACGCTGGACGCGGAGGTGAGGCTCGTTGTCTGAGCACGCACCAAAACCCGTCGAGGACGGTTTCCCCTTCGGGGTCGAGACCGATTCCCTTGCGGATTCCATGGGTTTGCATTTGCCCAACCGTTCCCTGTACCTCATTCAGGGGACCGTCGGAGCCGGGAAATCCCTGGTGTCGCAACGCCTCGTTCACGGCATGCTTGAGAACGGTTGCAAGATCCTGGTGGTCACCACTGAACTCACAACGCGGGGTTGGATCGAGCAGATGGAATCGATCGGCTACGGCGTGACCGAACCGCTCACGGAGGGTCGTTTGACGGTCTTCTCACGGTTCGGGACCATCGCTGAACCGGTCCCTGACGTGTCCCTCTACGACGTGTTCGCCTCGCCTGCCATCGATGAAGCGGACGTTATCGTCTTGGACACGGCCAGTTCGATCATGCCGGTGCTCGAGTCCGACGCCGAGCGCGTTGGCATGATGCAGCGATTGCGCGAGGTCGTGGCCGACGGCCGCTCCATCTTGCTGACCGTTGACCCTGAGGAAACGGACGCGCAGACCCTTCACATGATGCGCAGCAGCGCGGAACTTGTGCTGGACATGAGCACCGCCCTCATTGGCGGCGACATCAAGCGAAGCCTGACCGTGACCCGCTTCCTTCGGGCAGCCGGTCCGGTTCAAACCAACATCGGATGGCGCGTTGAACCAAGCATGGGCTTCATCGTGGACATCACCGCGGTGAGCTGAGGAGGGAATCATCATGGCCGACGAGGAACTCAAATTCGCCCGTGGCGATTTGGCTGGAGTGATGGCCGCACATCCGCACGTTGCGGAGTGGGTGCGGGACTTCGAAGCCCGCTATGGGTCTCGGCCCATCTACTACGGCCCCCTTGATCGGGACGCGAAAAAGCAACGTCCGCTCAACCTGATCTACATCACGAAAGAACCCATTTTTGTTCACATCTATGAGCCCGCGGAGGACGAAGATGACGCAGGGCAAGTCCTCTGGATTGGCCTTGAACCTCAACTCACGGAGGAAGAAGAAAACATCCGCCGTGAACTCGTTGAGGTCCTGTTGCAGGAGGCTCCTGCCGCCCCCAACTTCACCACCGACGACGAATTCGAAGGCATCCTCTCCCAGATGATCGAACGGTACACGGTGCTCCGAGACGACCTTCCGGTCGGTCCTCGTCGCCAAGGTCGCATGTGGGCCCTGC
>DUHJ01000056.1:0-8262 GCA_013330925.1 Candidatus Poseidoniaceae archaeon
GACCAACGACCTCGACGGTGACGGTGTGTGGGACACTGCGGCCATCGTCATCGGCCTCAACCACGACCTCAACCGGACGGATTTCGAAGACTTCTCGGAATTGCTTGCCCACATTCAGAACGTCATTGACGACCGCCCCTCAGAATTGAGCAACACCGACATGACCGTGACCGGCCTCACCAAGGTCCTCGAGGACATCAGCACGGAGATTTACAACGACCTGCTGAAGATGCTTCCCTACTCCCTCCTGTTCACCATCGGGGTGATCACTTGGTTGCACCGCTCTGCCAAAGTCGTCGTCATCACCGGTTTGCCCATTCTGATGGCCCTCGCCGTGACCTTTGGAAGCACGGTCCTGCTCGACCTGACCCTCACGCCGATGATCGTCGCCACCTTCCCCATCCTCATTGGACTTGGCGTCGATTATGCCTTGCACATGGTCAACCGTGTCGAAGAACGAAGACGGCATCACATCGACACGGCGCACAGCGACAACATGCTGCGACGTCGACGTGGGGAGGACGAGCACCCTGTACCAGACCTCTGGGACATGGAACTGTACCGAACCTGCGTGCTGGAAATGACCCGGTCCACGGGGCTCGCCGTCCTCCTGTCAGCTGTGACCACCGTCATCGGTTTCTCCGTCTTGATGGTGCCCCAAATCGTGGCCGTGACCCCCATTCGTTCCGTGGGCGTGACCTTGGTCCTCGGCATCATCTCCACCCTGATTTTCAGCCTCTTGCTTGTCCCGACTTTGGCCTGGTTGTTGCGCTACAGCCGGAAATCGACGCCATCAGCATGGGGCCAAGTGGGGAAGGCCCCGGTCAAGCATTGGTACGCCGTCGTCGCCGTGGCCCTCTTGGTCACCGTCGTGGGCGTGATCAACCTCGACGCCCTCTCCGAGCCAATCACGGGGAGCAGCGAGGCACCCGATGACATCGCATCGCTCGAGGCGTTGGCGACCTATTCCTACCAATTTGATTCAGGTCAGACCTCCTTGTTCGTCTTCGACGCCACCACACGGAGCAACGACAACGGCACGGACAACATCCGCGACATTCCTGTGCTCGACGAAATCGACCGCATTGAGGCCATCGTTTCGCAGGTCGAAGCCACCAACACCACCAGCATCGTGCTCTTCCTGAAGTCCATCCCGGTCACCGTTGAATTGACCGAGGGCGTGACGCTGTACGAGGGAAGCCTCTGGGACCTTTTGCACGAGCCGTGTTGGGACTCCAACGATCCGCTTGAGTGTCACCTGTGGATCACCCTCGACGCATCGGGTCCTGACGGAAGGGAAGGGTTGCGTCGTGACATGGTCAGCGTGGTGTTCGACACCCTCAGTCCCGAAGTGCGGTCGATGCTGCTGAATGAAGCGGGGACGAAAGCACTGGTGTACGTCGATCAACCGTACATGAACCTCAACGACGCCGAGGTGCTCCGGGACGAAATCGACGGCGTTCTTTCCGAGGACAACCTCCTCCAGAACACACGCTCTTCACGCTTGACTGGAGGTCTGCCGGTGTCCCTTGACATCAACCAAGGCATCCACGAGACACAATCGCGCACCACCATTCTGACGATGCTGGTGTTGACCTTGTTCCTGATGCTCATGTTCAGGAGCCCACGCATCGGCCTCTACACGATGGTCCCCGTGGCCGTGGTCATCCTCTGGCAACCGCTGATGATGCGCAGCGGTGACGTGAACGTCAACATCTTCACCGCGATGATCGGCACCATCGTCTTCGGCATCGGTGTCGACGATGCCATTCACATGATGCACCGCATTCAGGAAGAAGGGGAGACGCCGACAGGCTTGGCAACGTCCATCGAATCCACCGGCCACACGATTTTCGAGACCTCCATCACGACCATCGCCGGCATTTCAGCGGGCTTCCTTGCCGCCTTCCCAGGGCTCGAGAATTTCTTTGGCATCATGGCGGCCCTCATCGCCGCCGCCTTCCTGACAAGTTGCTTCCTGCTTCCCGCCCTGTTGGCCGGCGAACGGGACATCGTCTCGCTTGTTCGTCACCGAAAACGCGCCGTGGATTTCGGTGAAGGGGTGGTCACCTCGGAACACATGACGGCCATCGATGCCGTCTTGGAATGAGGCGGAGGGAGCGGGGAGTAAGCCCCTTTCTGTTCCCGTAAAACGGTGACTGCATTCAACTGTGCACCCTACCCGCCCCTCGGCGTGCCGCGTCGTCAGGGCTGTCTGGGCTTGCTCCCATGGGGTTGCTCGTCTCATCGACCACGTGGAAACCTCCGTCCTTCGACATCATCGTTCACCACGCATCGTTCGTTTCTGCTGCATTGACCTGACCGTCTCCGGTCTGCCGCTTGTGCGGCCCATGTGCACCGTGGAGAGGGGACTTTCCTCAGAGTCTGGCTCTGTCAGCAGTCCTCCCACTCCCTCCGGGCCGCGGTGGTGTTGCGTTCCACTTGAACGCATCCCTTCAGGAGCGTTCCTTGGAGAGACGGTAGGCAACGAAGCCGACGAGGGATACGATGACCAAAATCAGGATGCTGCCCACCCCGCCCGCAGGGCCACCAAAGAGGCCCTGGCCCTGAGAAGCGCCAATCAGGAGCGTGTCGCCGACGTGCGTCGTGCCGTCCACGATGATGTATTCGAAGCGGACCGGCCCTTCATCGAGTGGGACCCAGCTCCCGTTTTGGACGGCGTTCGCCCCGGCTTCGATGTTGATGGAACGCGCGTCGAGGCGCGTACGCCCACCGTCCGCTTCGACGACTTCGACGATGATCTGAACGTCACCCGGGCCTCGACCAAGGTTGACGATGCTGTAGGACCACACCAATTCGCCACCTTTGACGGGATTCACGAGGGTCTCGTCCGGCTCGCCGTCGAAGACGACCTCAGCCACACGTTGCTCAAGCAACCAAACGGCCAGGGGGTCCGCCAGTGAATTTCCAAGCGTGTCCACTGGCTGGCCCGATTGGTCCTCACCAAGGACCCAAACCCGCAATTCGAGCCGCTGGGTACGCACGTCTTCTGCGAGGGCAGCGTCGAGATCCAGCACGGCGCGGAGGGGCAAATCTTCGCCGCTGGTGCGCGCACCACGGAGCGTCATCGGTTCAACGCCCTCGCCGAGCACCTCTCCCGCCAGACCGAAACCGCTGACCATAACGCGCCATCCAAGCTTCACCTGTCCAAGACCAATGTCCTCGTCCATGCGGACGTCAACGGTCAACGCCCCCCAATCGGACTCCGGAAGCGGAGCACCGAGTGCGGGTGAGGTGAGCGCCTTGACACGCGGCGGTTCGGTGTCGACCATGAAGCGTCGAACCACGTCGTCGGCTCCGCGGTGAACCGCACCGTCCGGTGCCTCCAACACACGAATCAGAAGACCTTGGCTCCCTGCTTCGTCGGGCACTTCGAGGGTGAGGTTGAAGGAACCGTCGGAGGTGTTGCCGTTCTGCACTTCAGAACCAAGCGAGGCTTCCACATGCAGGGGATGGAGCACCGTCCGACCCGAGCGAGCCCAAGCAAAGGAGGACGACACCTGGAGTTCTGCACCGGGGCGAAGTTGGGCCTGAGCCTCACCAAGCACGGCCCCCTCCAGTTGAACGACCACCGAGGTTGGGTCAAGCACAAATTCGCTGGAGGCCCTCCACCGCAATCCATCGAGGCGATCGGAGGAGAATTGGCCGCCACGGTCCTCGACCGTGACCGAAGGCGTTCTTGCCGTCGTGCTTGGGTCAAAGCCCCAATCGAGGTGCAGGTCAACGCGCAGGAAGCCTTGTTCGCTGAAGGGCGTCAACGCGGAGGGCGAACCCTCCATCCTGCAATCGAGGACCGTAAGGAAAGGATGGTTTTCGCTGCAACCGTCCTCGGCGGTCCAGGTCACGACCAAACCGTCGTCCCGCTCAAGGTCCAAATCGATCGTCACCTCGGCCAAGTCTTGCAAACCGTTTCCATCACCCAACGGCACGGAGAGGGTGACCGTTTCGCTTGGGTGAAGCCAAGCAGGCGAGGACACGGACCACGATGCGGAAGCATCGTTGCCGACCGAAGGAGCCGCGTCAGAATTGACCTGCACGATGGACATGGGGGACGAACGGTTTCCTACGTCGAGCAGGACGTTGCCCGCTTGGTCGGCGATGCCGTACCAGAAGGCGTACCATCCGTCCTGCGGTGCACGGGATGCGTCGAGGGAAAAGGCGTAGGTCCCCTGAAGGTCGGTCAAATTGGCCGGCACGCTGACCTTCCTGAGCTTGGCTTCGTCGGCATCGATGACCCCGTTGCCGTTGAGGTCGTCCACCCATGAACGCCAGAGGTGGACGTCACCGCTCGAAGGAAGGCGGGGGCGGTCACCGATGAGGAGGCTGTGCTCGTGATGTTCGTCAGCGCTCAAGTGAGCGGTTGCATCGGTCGACGAGGACAACAGCAGGGGTGCGACGCCGTCAAGCCCGAAGGTCGTGGACGAGTCGACCGCGTCGGCCCGATCTTGACCCTTGAGCGGCTCGATGTCGATCCGCACTTCCACCTCTGGTACGAAACTCGGTGCCGTGAAGGGGAAGGACGCATGTCCAGCGTTCAAGGACGAAGTGGTCCCAATGTCGACGCCATTGAGACGCGCACGAACGAGGACGTCACCGCTTCGAGGACGGGCCGCATCCGGCAGGTCTTCGAAACCGACCTGAATGTGAATGGTACCGACGTCACCGGGCGCAAGCCATGGTTCGCTCGGATGCGCACGGTAGCCGCTGGAGGTCTCGATCCACCAATCTTCGAGTCCGACGTCCGGTTCGATGCCCATGGCTGCGCCAGCCCCGAAGGTACGGGAAGCAGGGAGCATCGGGCCAGCGGGTGAAACGAGTGAAATCGAGAAAACGGCGCTTGGCTCATCGGCCCACGCCACAGGAATTTGGAAGGCCACGTCCACCCAAGCGAGTGCACCAGATCCGCCGAGCGTCAGATGACCCTCTTCGTCGCCGTTGCTCCAGATCAGGGCTTGACCGGTGTCGCTGCAGCCGTTCAATTCGTCTCCCGTCAGGGGCAGAGCACCGACCGAGCAGGTCACTTCCGCCGCTCCACCCGGGGCGTGAAGCACCATACGAACGTCCCAACCTTGCGTTCGCATGTCGTTAGCAAAGGTGGTGGTTCCCAGACGTGTTGCGTCAAAGCTCGCGTTGAACCGGTACCAGTCCTCTCCGGGGACCAGGGTGTCCACATCGGGCGTCATGGACAAGCCGACCACCTCCACCGATGCGGTGGTTCGAAGGTCGTCGACCGTGAATTGAACGGCACCGGGTGCGGAGAGGGCGACTGGAAGGGAGACACGCCGGACGCCGTTCATTGGCATGGCTTCACCAAGCGCCCCGTTCAAAGCCACCACAAGCGGATGTCCTGGAACCAAAGAAGTCGACATCACGCCCGAGTATGGCGCGAAGAGACCGCCGGCGACCAACACAAGGTTGGCGCTTGTTGGACCTGAGAACACGGCTTGAACTTCGACAAAATCCAACCCGCTTGGCCCCGCGTCCCTCTGTCCGCTGAGGGCGGCGTTGAGCGTGGCAAGGTCCGTCGAGGAAAGGTGGACTTCCGCTTCGTCCACAAAGGGCCGTACATCAAAGGGTTGCACGACCGTGTTCCCGTCCATCCGGAGTTCCATGTTGAGGAGGTTGGTGTCGCTGGACAGCACGTCAACCACAAGGGAGAGCGCCTCGACACCGTCGGCCGGCAGCAGGAAGGGAACGACCACATCGGCGCCCCCGATCATGTTGGCTTCCATCCATTGTGCGCCGTTGGTCAAGCGATCTTGCAGACCGAGCCGCCCATGGGCTGCCTCGACCAAGCCCCATTCACCGGTGCCGTCGGCACCGATGTCCACCATGGCACCTGACGGCGCGGGAGACGGAAGAAGGTCCACTTCGAAATGCTTCAACGTCCACGCGTTGCTGCCTGCCGCCGTCCGAATGCGGAGTTCAGCGGTGTGGGCGATGGCCTCGAAAACGATGAGGCCCCCGCCGTCTTGAATCTCGGTCCATGCTCCACCGTCGAGGCGAAGTTCGAGGATCCCATCGGTCAAATCGCAGGAATTCCGAACCGCTCCGATGCCCGAACGGTGCGTGGTGACGGGACTCGTCAGGGTGGTCGCCGCCACGAAGGCCCCAGCGCTGGTGCTGAAGGTCCCCGCGTCGGCGGGTTCGTTTCCAGACGGATCCGTCCACATGGCCAGTGGCATGACCTCAAGTTCGTGCAACAACCGTCCTCCGTAGGCGATGCTGCCCACGGCCGGTGCACCTTCCGAACCCTCCTCAAAGTGAAGTTGAAGCCTGAGCAGGGGACGTTCTGCGGCGTCGATGGCGCCCAAATCAACCGTCGTGACGTCCAAGTTGGTGTACCCCGGAACGGCCGTGCCGGTCAACGCGTCGATCACCGTCGCCTCCAACACCGCACCGCTTGGCACATTGGCGTCGAGGGTCAACCTTGCATGCGGAGCCCCGTCAACGTCTGGGCCAAAGGGCGCTGAAGTCCACGTTCCTTCGCCTGTCCCAGTGACGCCGCCGCTGGGCTGGATGCGCACATCGTCGATGTTCCAACCCGTGTAATGAACCGAATAGTCCGTCGTACCGAGCCCAAAACGAACGGCAAAGTTGGGATTGGACGCAACATGCGTCGAAATGTCATAGGATTGTTGCGAGAAGGAATTCTCGTTGATGGTTCCGGAATTCGTCCAGACCTGGACCCAATTCCCTTGGGCGTTTTTGACCTGAACGTACACGTGGTCCCAAGAACTTGATTCAATGCCGAGACGACGCATGAAACTCAATTCCCACGAACCTGCACAACCATTGCAAGGAAGGTCAGGGGATGTCGCCCAGTACGTCGTTGACATGTAGGGATAATTTCCGTCGTAGGTGTAGAGGGCGTTTTGGCCCGACGAAACGCCAGCCGTGGATCCGAGGGTGCTGTCGAACCCATGTTTCCAGACGTTGGTTCCACCGAGCGTCCAGCCGTGGTTGGGGTCTTCAAAGTCCCAAAACGCACCGTCAGGAAGGATGGTGAGGGCGCTGCCGTTGACGTCCATGCCTTCGTAGACGGCTCCGGGTGCGTCGAAATCTGAGGCGCCGGTGAGGGCCGCTCCCGTGCTTCGACCAAGGGCTGCGGATTCGAGCGTGAGGTCGACGCGTGCGATGGAACGGCCGTCGTCCACCTCGACCTCGACGCGGTCGTCATGTCCGCCGTTGGCTCCACCGATGACGATCGTGGACGCTGTACCGAGGGTGGTGCTCGGCTCGTTCATGGTCAGCGTTGCAGGCGCTGCAGGCGCCCACGGCATGGAGACCATGAGAAGCACCAGCAGCACTGCTGCATAGCGTCCTCTCGGGGCCATGCTTCACCACCTTCTTCCTCGCCATTGAATGCTTCGGAGCATCCCGGCACGAGGGGCATAGCCTTTGGACTGGGCCGGTTGACCTTGCCGCATGTCCATTGACGAAGCCAAGCGCTTGGCCGGCATCGCCGCCTGCAACGAGGTCGAGGACGGCATGACCCTGGGTTTGGGCACCGGTTCAACCGTCCACCACACCATCGTGGAACTTGCTCGCCAGCATCACGAAGAGGGGTTGGACGTGGTGGGCGTGCCGACCAGCCTCGCGACCCACGCGTTGGCCACTGAACTCGGTTTGCCGTTGGCTGAACTCGATGACGTGGACGCACTGGACGTTGTCATCGACGGGGCTGACGAGGTGGATGCTGCCTTCCAACTCATCAAGGGCGGAGGCGCGGCCCTCCTTCGCGAAAAACTGGTGGCCCAATCCTCAGGAGCCATGGTCGTCGTGGCCGACGATCGCAAGATGGTTGACGTGCTCGGTGCCTTTCCTCTTCCCATCGAGATCACGCCGTTTGCCCTTGGCACCACCCGCTCGGCCATCGCGAACCTCTTGGGATGCGAAGCCACCCTGCGCATGGACGGTGACCGCCCCCTTGTCACGGACAACGGGAACCACATCATCGACGCCCACACCGGACCGACGCTGATTGACCCCGCGGCCGTCGAAACCGCGCTCCTTTCGCTTGCAGGCGTGGTGCAGGTCGGCCTCTTCATCGACATGTGCGACGTGGTCTACCTTGCTGGAGCCTCAGGAGCAGCACGTCTGGTACGCCCTGGCGGCCGCCTTGCATGACCCCGCCGTGGTGATTAAATACGGGCGTCAGGAGCGCGCTGTGGGCCTGTAGCTTAGTCAGGTAGAGCGACGGACTCTTAATCCGTCGGTCGCGGGTTCGAACCCCGTCAG
>DUHJ01000056.1:8566-8800 GCA_013330925.1 Candidatus Poseidoniaceae archaeon
GGGTTCGAACCCCGTCAGGCCCGCTCTCTCCTCAACGCCATTGGAGCCTGACTCAGGCGGTCATGTTCAAATGGCGGGTGAGGCAGCCATCGCCGGGATTCCCATGAAAACGACCTACATCGGTGCGGTTCAATCGGGCAACCATGACGGCGAAGAGGTCACCCTGAAGGGGTGGGTCAAGCGAAGCCGTGGCAACAACAACCTCCGATTCATTGTGCTGCGTGATTCCACTGG
>DUHJ01000181.1 GCA_013330925.1 Candidatus Poseidoniaceae archaeon
CCGGCGCGCATGGCAAAAGGCGCTTGCATCATCGGCAGAAGGCGTCACGTCAGGACCCGAAGACGGCATGGCCGAGGTGAAGATCGCGACCAGGGCTTGGTGGAAGATGTGGGATGCGGATTTAACGGAACCCACCCGCACCTCACGCGATGAACGCTTTGCCGCCCGTGCACGTGGTGCGTTGGCCTCGGTGCGAGAAGGCGGGGGCACGACGCTGTTGCTCGTCCTCGTTGAGCCGCGTCTCGATGCGGTCCTGGATGCACTGCACCGTTCCATCGCCCCCGAGGTCATCGTTTCATATGACGACCTCCTCGCGTTATACGAGGAGGCCTGAGATGAGCGAAGGAATCGACGTTCGGGTGGAAAACCGCCTCATTCGCTTCATCCCCGCGAAGCCCGTCGACCAAGGCCGTGTGGAGGCCGACCTTGGTGGTGTACGCGCGGGCGAACTTGTCGTGGTGGCCTTGACCCGGCCATCCGCGACGGTCATCGTTGACCGCGAAGGGCGTCTCATCGTTCACGGCACCCACCGTGTGGAAGCCGCCCAAGCCGCAGCGAAGGAAATCCTCCTGCGTCTCGGCGTCGACGACGCTTCCCTTTCGATGGAGTTTGGCCCGATCATCGCGTCGTTCCAGTACCGAAGAGCCGTCCACATCGACCGTCTTGCGGGCGATCTTGGAGCCGGTCAAGGTGAAGTCGACCAGCGGCTCGGATGCGTTTGCATCCGCGACGAGCGTCATGGGCTGACCATCCATCTCTGGGGCAACGGCAAAGCCGTCGCCACCGAGGCCCGCCATCCCAACATGGTCGCGATGGCAGCGGTGCATTGGCGAACGCAAATCGAAAGCCGCCAAGCCTTCGTGAGCGAGGCCTGACGATGTCCACCTACCAAGGTCCCATCACGGACGACCACTTCCATCTGCGTCGTGACGGTCGGTGCCTGGCCGCAGCGGAAGATTTTGCTCGCGCGGGGGGCACTGACTTGGTGCTCGTTCATTGCCCCGATTTCGCCGCCCCTCCCACGGACGAGGCCGGTCACAAAGCGGCGTATGCAGACACGGTGGCGATGGCCGAAGAAGTTCGGGCCTCCGTTGGTCTTGGCGTCCGCGTGGTCCTCGGTCCTCATCCAGCGGCCTTCGCGCATCAATTCGAAGCGTGGACCGTCGAAGGCGAGACCGGTCGAAGTCGAGCCATCGAGTCCTACACGTCGAGCATCGACGCTGCCGTTTCGTTCATCGAAGAGGGCCAAGCCCATGCGGTGGGCGAGGTTGGACGGCCGCATTGGCCGGTGAGCGAGGACATTTGGGACCTCTCCAACGAACTCTTGGCGTGGACGATGCGTCGCGCTGGCCGGGAAGGCTTCGCGTTGCAATTGCACGTTGAAGGAGAGCAAGCTTCGACCTACCCTGAACTCGCGGCCATGGCAGACCGAGAAGGGTGCCCGCGGGACCGTATCGTTCGTCATTACGCTCCGCCCGACGTGAGTGCTGCCTCCACGCACGGTCTGATTCCGAGCGTGCTGTGCGGCAAGGGGTCCTTGCCGGTGCTGCTGGACACCATGGCCGATGCACGTCAAGGCTTCATGCTCGAGACCGATCACATGGACGACCCTGGGCGCCCTGGCGCGGTGTTGGGTCCCAAAACGGTTCCAAAGCGAACCCGACAACTCAGCGAGGCCGGGGTGGACGACGAGGTCCTTTATCGGGCTCACGTGGATTTGCCCGAGCGCTTGTACGGACCCTCCATCAGGGCATGATGCTGGGCCCTTCGGGGCGTCATCTTCATGTTTGACCCGCTTCACCACCGACACGATGACCCGCTCGTCACGCGCCGTTTTGGCCGTTGGACTGCTTCTGCTGTCCCTTCTGCTTGCGGCGGCACCGGGCGCCCAAGCCCAACTCGGCATCGGGGTGCAAATCGATTGCGACGAGGACCCCGAGCTCAACGTTCGTCCTTCTGAGAACGACGACGTCAAGATCACCTGCACGGTGAAGAACACTGGACAATTGGAGTCCACCGTCTCCGTGGACTACGAATGGCAGGAGGAGGATCCTCGCGTTGACATGTCGCTTTCCGAGGATGAATTCACCCTCGCGGCCGGTGCGGAAGAGGACTTTGAGGCCACCTTCTCTGGCTCCCCGAGGATCGAAGCAGACCTTTCGCTTGATTTCGACATCACCGCTTCCATCACCTCCGTGATGGTGCTGCCCGTGGACCAACTCAACCAATCCGCGGTGTATTCTGGCGAATTGACCGTGGCCACCTTTGGCATGGTGGACCTGACCCTGACCGATCGATCGACGCGCAACCTCGAGGTCAGCGAAGAGGTCAGCATCGGCTTCACCATGGGCAACGACGGCAATGCCGAGGACAAGATCGAAGTGAACATCGCAAACCTTGCTGAATTGGAATCCGCAGGATTCAGTTTCCCTGAAGGCAGTTTCGTGGCCGAGACGGTCATGGTCGAGGGCACATCTGCGGAACGGACGCTCGTGTTGCGCACCCCTTCCGATGTCACCGATGAAGTGCGCGTTCAGGTCGTGTTCGAGGCCACCAGCACCAACGACGCAACGGCTGAGCCGATGCAGTCCTCGGTCACCGTCGTGGTCAAGGCAGCCGCTTCGAATGCCGCGTTGGGTGGTGGGCTGGAAGAACTCAGCCAAGACCAAATCCAACTCTATGCCGCCATCGGAGGCGGTGTGGTGGTCTTCTTCCTGATGATCCTCGTCATCGGGCGTCTCGTGCGCCGATCCGGTGGACCTGAACTCGAGGACGTGACCGACATCGACGAGCCGACGATGCCCGGCGCCATGCCCGCAGCGGCCCCCGTTGCCATGGCTGCTCCGGCCGACGAATTTGATGGCATGTTCGACGAACTCGACGAGTTCGATTTTGACGACCTCTGACGGAAACTTCTGTTCGGGTCACAGCCCCACATTTTCGACCTCTGTTGAGGGGGAATGGTCAAAGGCCGGTGTGCCTGGCTACACCGATGGAGGGTGTGCGTATGCTGGACCTCAAAGGAAAGACGGCCTTCGTGTTTGGAGTGGCGAGCGAAGATTCCATCGCTTGGGCCATCTGCCAACAACTCGCTGCGGCAGGCTGCACGCTCTACCTTGGCTACCAGAAGCGGTTCATGAGCCGGATTTTCAAGCTCAAGGACCAGTTGCCCTCCATTGGAGGATTCTACCCCCTGGACGTGGCAGAAGACGCGACCACCAAGGAATTCTTTGATGCGTTTTCCGCGGAACATCCCGGCAAGAAAGCGGACATCCTTGTCCACGCCATTGGCTTTGCACCTCGCACCTGTTTCGATCGCCCCATCCTCTTCGTCGAAGACGCCGACATCAACACCGCGATGACCATTTCTGCCAACAGCCTCCAGCGCTGCTTGAAGCACGCCCTGCCCTACCTCTCCGAGGGCTCCTCGACCATCACGCTGACCTATGCGGCCTCCACCCGGCACGTCCCCTCTTACGGCATCATGAGCATGGCCAAGGCCGCGCTGGAGTGCTGGACGCGGGAACTCGCCTGCCACCTTGGCCCCGAGGGTCATCGCGTAAACGCCATCTCCTCGGGCCCCATCCGGACCATCGCGGCGTCGGGCATCCCCGGTTTTGACAACATCCTGGATCACGTGGCGTCAAATGCGCCACTGCGGCGCAACGTCACGCAATCCGACGTGGCGGGAACGACCCTTTGGTTGGCCAGCCCGCTGTCCGCTGGAGTGACGGGGCAGGTCATCCACGTGGATGCCGGCTATTCGATCACCATGGTTCCAGGGACCATCATGGAGTGAGGTGGGAACATGACGATCACCACAGCAGACGGCAAAGAAGTCGGAGGAACCGACCAAGGTCCCTTCGAACCGATCGCAATCATCGGATGCTCGGCGTTGATGCCCGATGCTGAAGACACGGCATCGTTCTGGCAGAACATCATCGATGCCCACGTGAGCATCCGCGACCTCCCTGAGGGCCGATGGCCCGGTCCAGTGGAGCAGTTTTGGGCCGAGGGCGCACCGGGACAAGTCGTAGAGAACAGGACCTACGCCAAGATTGGCGCCTTTGTCGAAGGCTTCGAATTCAACTGGCGCCGCTGGCGGCAACCTCCCGGGACGCTCCCACAAATCGATCCGTGTCAACTCTGGGCGGTCGAAGTTGCGGCTTCGGCGTTGGAGCACGCAGGCTACGGGGACGACGGTCGGCCATTGGACCGCAGCCGCGTGGGTGTGGTCTTTGCGAACGCGCTCGGCGGTGAAAATCGAAACGAATCCAATCAACGGGTGTGGGCCGAGCGCAACCGCGCCTTGGCCATTGAGGCCGGTTTGCCTGAAGCGTCCAGCGATGCCTTTGTCGCGGCCATGGTGGAGGGCGCTCCCAAAATCACGGAAGACACGATGCCGGGAGAACTGGCCAACGTCGTGTCTGGCCGGGTGGCCAACCTGCTCGATTTGCAGGGTCCAAACCACGCGATGGACGCGGCATGTGCCTCTTCCCTTGCGGCCTTGCTCGATGCATGTCGGCTGCTTCACGCACGCCAAGTGGACGCCATGATTTGCGGTGCATCCGACCGCACCATGGACCCGGCGACCTACGCCAAGTTCAGCGCCATTGGTGCGCTGTCGCCCAGCCATTCCACGCCGTTCGACGCCCGTGCAAACGGCTTCGTGATGGGCGAAGGTGCTGGCGCGATGGTCCTGAAACGCCTCAGCGACGCGGTGCGGGACGAGGACGAAATATTCGCCGTCATCCGCGGGATTGGCGGCTCATCGGACGGCCGTGGAAAAGGCATCACCGCTCCTTCGCAGCGTGGTCAGATTCAGGCCATCGCACGCGCCTACAATCAGGCGGGATATGCGGCTTCGTCCGTCGAGTTGGTCGAAGCTCACGGGACCTCGACGAAGGTCGGTGACGCCACAGAATTATCCACGTTGGGCACCTTGTGGACGGGACTTGGCGCCGGGGACCACGTTGCCGTGGGTTCCATCAAGAGCCAAATCGGCCACCTGAAGGCGGCCGCAGGCATGGCGGGCTTGCTCAAGGTCACCATGGCCTTGCACCATGCCACCATCCCTCCGAGTGCAGGATTTGAAACGCCCAATCCTACGGTGGATTGGTCGACGAATCCCTTCTTCGTTCCAACCGAACCAATGGCGTGGCCCAAGCCAGACGGCCACCCACGCCGTGCCGGTGTGAGTGCCTTCGGCTTCGGGGGAACCAACTTCCACGTTGCCCTCGAAGCCTTCGATCCTGAACTCCACACCAGCATGGGCGCCACCTGGGCGTCGCGTTGGGACGCATTCACCGGCACGCCCTCCGCTCCCTCGGCGGCCTCCATTCTCGATGCATCGGCGACCCCTTCCCTCGATCATGCCGCCCTGAAGGCGATCGAAGGCGGTCTCCTGCTGCTGTCGGGCGACAGCGTCGAAGCCGTGTCGGGCCGACTTGCAGGTTTGTCCGTCTCTGGGCCAACCTTCGACGACGATGCTCGCGGCCACCGTCTTTCCGCCGTGTTTGCGGATTGGTCGGCCTCCTTTGACCCCAAGGCTTCGGTTCGACTCGCTGTCGTGGCCACGTCGTGGGCCGAATTTGACAAGCGGAAGGGGTTGGCTGCCTCGTCGCTCGCTGACCCATCGCGTTGGGGCTTCTTGGCCGCTCAAGGCATCATGATCACAGACCAGCCGCCCATGCCGGCTCAAGCCAAAGTGGCCCACATGTACCCCGGCCAAGGCAGCCAATATGTCGGCATGACGCAAGACCTGTGGCAACGCTTCTCTGCGGTGCAGGACGTGTGGCGACTCGCAGACGAGACCATGGTGGAAGTCCTCGACGGCGAAACGCTGTCCTCCTTCGTGTTGCGCAGCAACCTCAGCAAAGAGGAGATGAAAGACGCTGAGGAGAAACTGAAGCGCACCGAGTACACTCAGCCGGCGATGTTGACGGCCGATTTGGCCATCGAACGTGCGCTCAACGACCACGGCCTCAAGCCGGACATGGTTGCTGGACATTCCCTCGGTGAATATGCGGCCCTGATGTCGGCGGGCATCATGGACATGGACAGCGCCCTCCGTGCTGCTGCTGCACGTGGCACTGAGATGGGCTCCGTCGAGATCGACGATCAAGGCCTGATGGCCTCGGTCAGTGCCCCACTTGCGGACGTGGAGCGCATTCTGGAGGGGACCGACGGGTACGTCATTGCGGCCAACAAGAACTCGCCCAAGATGACGGTCATCGCCGGAGAAACGGCACCCGTCAAGGCCGCAATGGCCGCTTTTGAAGCCGAAAGCATGCCTTGCACCGTCCTGCAAACCTCCCACGCCTTCCACTCCAAGATCGTCGCTCCGGCCAACGCGCCGCTGCGCGCCTTCCTCGAGGGATTGGACCTGCAATGGCCCTCGATTCCGATCACGGCCAACGTTGACGGGACCTTCTACGCGATGGAGGGCGAGGACGCAAAGACGGCCGTCTTGGAGAAGCTCGCCGGGCAAATGGCCTCCGCTGTGGAGTGGACCGCCCAGATCGAAACGATGGCCGCCGCAGGTGCGGGAGCCTTCGTCGAAGTCGGGCCGAAGCGGGCGTTGACCGTGTTCGCGTCGCAGATCCTCGAAGACCGACCGCATCTTGCCGTGATGACCAACCACCCGAAGCAAGGTGGCATCGCCAGTTTCCTCTCCGCACTTGGGATGCTCGCGCTCGCAGGGCGCGTCCCCTCACTCCCAAACGGTTCCAGCGACGTGTTGACCGAGGCCTTCCGCGCGGGTCCGACCGAAGCCTGGGCGTCGGCTTCGGCTCAACCGGTCCGCTCTTCCGAGGCGCACGAAGACCTTCGTACCCGAGCCCGCCCGTTGCCTTCCAACGGTGGGACCCCAGCCGTTGCGCAGGCCGTGACGACAACGGCGACGAAACCCGTCGATCCTGCCGAAGCCCTCGCCGCGTACGTCGGCGACCGTCTCGCGGCGTTGTGCGGCTACCCAGCCCGGTTCTGTCGTGGTGCCGTGGACCTTCGTCTCGGCCTTGGCATGACCGATGCAGGCGTGGCCAGCGTGGTCCAGCGCCTGCGCAGTGAGGCTTCCCTCGATCCAGACGTCGACATCGCTGGCGCCCAAACTCCAGCAGAGCTCGTTCGCGCCGTCCGAGCCCCACCCGCCGGTTGGATTCCGGCTGCTCCGGCCACGCGCCGCCCAATCACCACCACGGCCGTCACGAACGCCGTTCACGACCCGATGGCCGACCGGCGTGCCAATCCCTACGTGATCACCGGCGTTTCCTTGGGCTTGCCCGGAGGCGAACGCGTCTTCGACGAAGACGTGTTTGAGCGTCTCGTCCGCGGTGAAACTTGCATCGAAGAGGTGTCGGATGCGTACAAGCAGGCGCTGCTCGATCGAAACATCGTCCGGTTGGTCAAGGGTCGAGACGGCTCTGTGGACATGTCTCCGGCGGAAACCTTCGGCGACATCCCACAATTGGCTGGCGTTGCCCACGCGTTTGACCTCGCCGAAGAATTCGGCGTGGACCCCAAGGCCGTCCTCGCATGGGACATCACGACTCAACTCGCCGTGGCTTCTGGCCTTCTCGCCCTACGGGACGCCGCCATTCCACTGACTCCCGAAGAGCAAGTGGGCAAAGGCGGACTCCGTCTCATTCGTGGATGGCAAGTCCCTCAACATCAGCGTGAGCGAACCGGCGTGGTCTTCGCGTCCTGCTTCCCCGGCACCACCGCTTCCTTTGCGCATGCACGGAACAACGGTGCAGACGCTGACGACGTGTTCGATCGACGCTTCCTGTTCCAAGTTCTGAACATGGGCCATGCGCAATTCGCACAGCACACCGGCATCCGCGGACCAAATTCAACCATCAACGTCGCTTGCGCGTCCGCCACGGCTGCGTTTAGCATCGCTGAAGATTGGCTGGCCAACGACCGTGCAGACCGCGTGGTCATCATTTCCTCGGACAACGTGACCAGCCCAGAATTGTGGTCGTGGATCGGCGCAGGCTTCGCGGCCTCAGGAGCCGCGTCGTCCAGCAACGTGGTCGAAGAAGCCGCGCTGCCCTTCGACCGCCGCCGCAACGGCTTGATCCTCGGCATGGGGGCCGCCGCCTTCGTGGTGGAGCGGAACGCCGAAGCCGCAGAACGGGGCGTTCAGCCCTACGCAGAATTGCTCGGGACACGCATGGCCAATTCTGCTTTCCACGGCACCAGGCTTGACGTGGACCACGTGGCCCAAACCGTGGATGGATTCGTTGGTCAGATGGAGCGGACTTGGGGTCTTGACCGACACAGCATGGCGCCGAACACGGTGTTCTTCTCCCACGAGACCTACACGCCCGCCCGGGGCGGCTCCGCTCAATCCGAGGTCAAGGCCCTCCGGACCACCTTCGGTGAAAGCACGGACAAGATCCTCATTGCGAACACGAAGGGCTTCACCGGCCACCCGATGGGCGTCGGCATCGAGGATGCCAGCATGATCCACGGCCTCCACCATCGCCGCTTCCCGCCCATCGCCAACCACAAGGAAGTGGACCCCGAGTTGGGCAACCTCAACCTCAGCAAGGGCGGCAACATCGACGGCATCGAATACGGCATCCGTTTCGGGGCCGGTTTCGGTTCACAAATCGCCCTCTCCTTGGTCCGTCGGTGGCCTGTCGAAGGGGAACGCGTGAACGGCAAAGCCGTCCTGGCATGGAACCGCCGCTTGGCGGGGACCAACGACGTGCTGCTTCGTGTCCTTGACAACAAGTTGGTCGCTTACGTCGATGGAGAGAGCAACCTCCACGGTGGCGTTCAAGGTGACGAGTGGGGTCCAAGTGCGCCCTTCGAGGGGCTTGTTGACGAGCCTGAGGTCGCGCCTGCGCCCGCTCCTGCACCCACACCAACACCTGCGGCTCCTGCACCGGCGCCCAAGGCGGCTCCAATGGCCGTGGCCAGCGATGACGAGGTCACGGCGGCGATGATCGAGGTCGTCGTTGAGCACACCGGTTATCCGGCAGAATTCATCGAGATGGATCAAGACCTCGAGGGTGAACTCGGCATTGATACCGTCAAGCAAGCCGAGATTATGGCAGCCCTTCGCGATCGGTTTTCGCTCCCTGTTGACGAAGACTTCGTGCTTTCCGACCATCCAACGCTCAACCATATGCTCGCGTACCTGACGCGCATGCAAGGTGGCGAGGCGCCTGCCGTGGCAGCACCACGTGACGTGCCAGCACCCGCTCCGGCACCTGCTCCTGCCCCAGCGGCGGACGCCGGTGACCTTGTGGACACGGTGGTGGCCGTTGTGGTCGAACACACCGGCTACCCCGCGGACTTCATCGAATTGGACCAAGACCTCGAAGGCGAACTTGGCATTGACACCGTCAAGCAAGCCGAGATCATGGCGGACATTCGTGCTCGCTTCTCCCTGCCGATCGACGAGGATTTCCTCCTCTCCGACCACCCGACGTTGAACCACATGGTGGCCTACATTCAGCGCATGACCGGGGGAGATGCACCCGCACCTCCAGCGGCCGCCACAACGCCTGAACCTGCTGCCGCTCCGGCGCCTGCGCCGGCTCAAGAGCCGGAGGCTGCACCCCCCGCTCCAGCTCCGTCAGGCGACGACGGCTCCATTGCCGATCGTCTCGTGGAGGTCGTGGTCAAGCACACGGGTTACCCAGAGGATTTCATTGAACTCGACCAAGACCTCGAAGGTGAACTTGGTATTGACACCGTCAAACAGGCGGAAATCATGGCGGACGTTCGCGCCATTTTCGATCTCCCCGTGGACGAAGATTTCCTTCTGTCCGACCACCCAACCCTCAACCACTTCGTCGGCTACGTGGCGAAATTTTCCTCTGGAGGAACGGCAGCGAGCTCGTCTTCCAAGGAGGATTCAGCGTCGGTCCAAACCCCGGCCCCGGCCTCCACGGTGCAAAAGGTGGCCGAAGGGTGCCGACGTTGGCAGGTGGAGATTGAGCCGTGCCCTGGCGAGGATGCTCCGCTCAGCCTCTCCGGGCGTGTCCTCGTCACCGAGGACGACTGGGGAATTTCCGTTGCGGTGGCCGAGGAATTGACCTCCAAAGGCTTCGACGTGGTTCACATCGGATTGGAGCCTGGTGCCAAATCGCACCGGATCCAAGAGGAGGGCGATCGCCTCGTTCACCGGGTTGATCCGGCATCTTCCGAACAGATGGATGCCTTCGTCGAAGAACTCGGTGAAGGGCCCATTGCAGGCATGATTCACCTGGCGCCCTTGCGCTTGGCCAGCATGGCATGGGCGGAAGAATCCGGCCCAAGCCAACAGGTCGTGCTCTCAGGACAAGCATGGTTTGGCTTGCTGAAGGCCCTTGACCAGCGTCTGGGTGCTTTGGATGCCGGAATCGTTGCTTCGGTCAGCGCCATGGACGGCCGTCACGGAAACCGGGGTGACCGGTTCAACGCCTTGCAAGCCGCGGCCGCTGGCGTGACCAAATCCTACGCGCATGAGCGCCCTTCCCTGCGCTGCCGTGCATACGACCTTCACCCTGATCTGCTGATGGACGCCTCGTCCACGGCGGCCCGTCTGGTGGACGACCTGATGAACCTCGGTGGCGAGGTGGAAATCGGCCTCGATCGAGCGGGCGAGCGGTGGACCCTTGTCTGCTTTGCAGAGGACCTCGTCGAGGACCACAAGCCCTTGCTTGAGACCGACGTTTGGCTCGTGTCCGGTGGCGGTTCTGGCGTCACTGCAGCGGCCATCATCGGCGTCGCTGAAGCCTCAAAGGGCGCAGGAGCCTCCTTCCACCTGCTTGGTCGGACCCCGCTGATGGACCTCACCGAAGGCTGGCTTGAGCACGACGATGCGACCTTGGAAGCCGAGAAGATGGCCCTCCGAGAGCGCATGATCGAAGCTTCTGCTTCGGGGAAGGTCACGATGGTGGAATGGAACCGCGCGTGGGACCGAATGATGCGCTCCCGGGATGTGCAGCAGACCCTTGCCACCATCCAAGCGACGGGTAACCTCGCGCAATACCACGCTGTGGACGTCATGAACGCGAAATCCCTGACCAAACTTGGGGCAAACCTTGGTCACGCCATCACCGGCGTGGTCCACGGAGCAGGACTTGAGGAAAGCAAACTGGTCGGCGACAAAACCCACGAGGCCTTCGATCGCGTGGTTCGCGTGAAGGTCGACGGATGGGCGGCCTTGATGGGCGCTGTGGAAGCATCGGGTGTGCGTCACCCCGCCTTTGCGGCCTGCTTCACTTCGGTGGCTGGACGGTTCGGAAACGGCGGCCAAACGGATTACGCCGCGGCCAACTCTGTGCTCGACGCTGAGATGGCCCGGTTGACCGCAAGCGGTGCTTGCCGTGCCGTCGCCATCGGATGGACCGGATGGCGCGACGTCGGCATGGCGACGCGTGGTTCGATTGAAGCGGTGTTCGAAGCCGCGGGCATCGAAACCCTTCCCGTGGACGTCGGTGTGGAGTTGTTCGTGGGTGAAGCCCTAGCGGGCGGCAAGCGCCGTGTGCTCGGTTGCGGCAGCCTTGGCGCCATGGACACCTTCGACGCCTTCCGAGAAGCGCCTCTGAAATTGCCTCCAAGCATGGCAGGACTCATCGCCGACCCCCAGCGTTTCCCCTTCATCGACAAGGTGGTGGCCTTTGACCACGACGAGCGCATTGAAACGCAAACGACGCTGTCAACGGAGTTGCACCCCTTCTTGGTCGACCACGCCATCGACGGTGTGCCGTATCATCCCGGTGTGATGGCGCTAGAGATGTTTGCACAGAACGCTCTGCTGCTCAAGCCTGAGACGGCTTTGGCGGGCTTCAAAGACGTCACCTTCGGCTTGCCGGTCAAGATCATGCGTGGGTCGATGACGGTTCGCGTTGAAGCGTCGGTGGAGTCCTCAAGCGACGGCTTGCACGAGGTGCAGTGCCGCTTGGTCTCAGACCTGATGTCGTCGACCGGCGAGGTGTTCGGGGAACGTGAGCACCACCGTGCAGTGGTCCGTTTGGTGGACCAAGCCGAGGACTTGAGCGCCTTCTTTGAGGGTGAACTCGCATCGATGCCGGACACCGGTTTGGCTCCGGCTCCAGGCGATTTGCTTCACCACCCTTCGTTCATTTACCTCCGCTACTTCCACGGACCGCGCTTCCAAAGCCACGGTGGTGTGCTTCGTGGCGTTCAGCAGGGTGAATTCTTGGGTGTGGACGGGCTTGCCTTGATGCGGCATCAATTGCCCGCGAGCGACCAATTCGCCATCGAGTCTGAAGGCGAGACCGTGCTCCTGGAAGCCCTACCAATGCTGATCGAGGCCGGATTCCAGAACGCCGGTTTGGTCGCGATGGAATCCGAAGGGCTGAGCAGCCTGCCGGTCGGCATCGAATGGTCGACCGTCCTGCGGGTGCCCGACGAAGGCGAATCCCTACGCATGCGCTCCCTTTGCACCGCCAAGGAAGACGGTGGAATCACCGTTCACGACGTGGTCATTTTCGGTGAAGAGGATGACCCAGTGCTGGCGCTGCGAGGATTGCGCCTCAAGGGCATGGCTCCCGTCCCCGAAGATCTGGCGGTCACCATCCAACGGTGATGCCGATGGAACGTGTCGTGCCGGAGTGGTCCGGCCTCGGGGTGCCGGTTCACCTCGTCCACCTTGCTCCGCTTCCGGCAACCCTTCCCGGACAGGACGATGGGTTGCCAGCCTTGGTGGATCCCGAGGAGTGGTCCACGTTCAAGACCGATAAACGACGTGTGGAGCATCTGGGGGGGCGTCTTCTTTTGGCGGCCTCGATGGACGCTTGGTGGCGCATGCACCGCTTCCTTGGACGCGTGGATGAACTGGACGTGGTCCGGGATGCACATCGCGCTCCATACTTGCGTTGGCGCTCAGGCGTGTGGAGGCAGGCGCCGCTTCCTGGTCTCTCCATCGGTCACAGTGAAGGGCGTGCTGTGGTCGGTTTGGTGGCACCCGGTTGGAGCATCGGCGTCGACGCTGAACCCGCCGACCGCCGCATCGCCGAGGGCGCATGGGACATGTTTGCCTCTGCGGAGGAACGGGCCTCCTTTGACGGGAACCCGAAGGCTGCATTGCGGGCTTGGGTGACCAAGGAGGCCGTTCAGAAGGCCTTGGGCTTGGGCATGCACCTGAATCCTCGGCACATCGTTCCGGACGGCAACCGTTTCGTTCACGACGGGGCCACGGTGGACCTCAGTTGGTTGGAGTCAGACGGGATGCTTGTTTGCGTGGCCTTGGCTCCGGGTCGTGCACCGCCGTCAACGCCAGAGGACGCCGTCCTGGAAGCGACGAAGGCGGCGATGGACGAGGACCCAGCGTGGGGCGTGGGGTGCAAAACCACACGGAACTTGTGTTGATCAACCGACGTTCCGGATTTCCGGCGTTTGGTCGGCAAAGAGGAACTCCAGCATGGCCGCCCACATGACGAACTCGATGCTTTCCTCCAGCTTGTCTTGGCCACCAACCACGTCCATCATGTTCTCGAGCGTGTCGGAGGGGGAGTGGTAAGCGTCGTAGTCGTCGTCGTATGCACCGAGGTGGAAGATG
>DUHJ01000205.1 GCA_013330925.1 Candidatus Poseidoniaceae archaeon
CCGCCATGGACGCCGAAGTCCCTCCACCGGCAGCGGCCGAAGAGGTGGTTGAGCGGGAAGAAGAGGGCGAGGCAGCCGAGGAGGTTGAACAGGTGGAGGAGGCCGTCGCACCATCTCCTTCCGAAAGCCGCCGAAGTCGCAAATTCAAGCCAAAGGGCATGTACCTCGGGCGGCGGCGCGACACCGGCGAACCGGTGGACATCAAGCCCACCGTGTTGGCCCGTCACGCCGCCATGCTTGGCAGCACAGGGTCAGGAAAGACGGTGATGGCCAAGGCGCTCATCGAGGAGGCCGCGCTCGCCGGCATTCCGGCCTTGATCATCGATCCTCAAGGCGACCTCGCCCGCCTCGCGCTTGGGGGCGACGCATCCACCGTCGAAGCCAAAGGTGAGGATGCGGCGCGGATGCGCCGCTTGCTCGACAGCACGGAAGTCCGCATATGGACGCCGTTGCGTAGCAAGGGGTTGCCGTTGTGCATCGATCCCTTCCACGCTCCACCCGCCGACCTCGACCCGGAAGAGGCCATCACCGCATGGGACATGGTGGCGGCTGGGTTCACGAGCCTGGCCGGTTACGACGTCGAAAAAGCGCAGGGCAAGACGATCAAACCCTACCTCTACGAAGTGCTGGTCCAAGGCACGCGCGTCGGCTTGGACGTGACCGATTTCCAATCCCTTTCACGCGTGGTGCGCGAACCCCACGACGCCTTCCTGAGGCACCTGTACCCAGAATGCTTCGCGGCGCCCGACGAGGAATTCGAAGGCGAGGCACCGCAATTGCCCCCATGGACGGTGGTGGCGGGCGACCATGGGCTGACCGATTTCGAGGAGCGCTTGCCAAAAGCCACGCGGTATGAGTTGGCCCGGCGCTTGTCGGCCTTCTCAAGCGGCGTCAATCAACTGCTCTTTTCCAACGGCGTGCCGATCAACATCGACGCGTTCACCGAACCGGCGGTGCCCGGCAAGATTCCGTTGAACATCGTCTACCTGAACACGATTCAGGACGAGAATCAGAAGCAGTATTTCGTGCAGGAACTGTCCCGCGAACTCTACGACTGGATGTTGACGCAACAGCCGGCCGAAGGGGAACTGAAGCTGCTCTTCTTCATGGACGAAGTGGCGCCCTACCTGCCACCGCATCCTCGTAATCCTCCGGCCAAGGACCTCATCAAACTCATCTTCAAGCAGGCGCGAAAGTACGGTGTGGCCTGCGTGTTGGCCACGCAGAACGTCAGCGACGTGGATTACAAGATCCTCGCGCAAGCCAACACCACCTTCGTCGGCCGCTTCACGCAACCGCAAGACGTTGAGAAGGTCCGCCACTTGCTGAAGGAGTCCGGCAGCGACGTCGACTTGGTCGGACAACTGCCCACCTTGGGCCCGGGGCAATTCCAAGTCGTGGCCCCCGACGTCGACGAGAACCCTTTCCCGGTCCAGTGCCGCTGGTTGTACACCGACCACGGGGCGCCGTTGTCTGAAGATCAAGTGGAGGACCTGATCACCGACGACGTACGTCGGTGGGCACGCTCCCGTTCGGCGGGCGCCCACCGCAAGCGAGGCGGGTCCGGTGCCGCCGATGCGGCGGCCCGCGGTTCCCGCTGGAGCAGCGACGACGACGTCGGCATCGTCGCCAAATCACGCATCACCGCCGTGGGTGGCATGACGGCGGCCGCGCATGGCGTGGTGGACGATTCGGCGTTCGAGGTCCGCCTGATGGGTGGCCTCGCCGTCCTGAAGGACGGGCGGGATCCGCTCTACACGATGCAAGCCGCCAGCAACGCCGCCTCGGTGTTGGCGCTCGGATGGTGCCTCATCGCGCTTCTCGTCGCATGGCGCGACGACGGGTTGGACTGGTGGTGGCTGCTGTTTGGGGCTGGCGTCTCTGGCCTGGTTGGCTTGGTCGTCGCCTTGGAGTGGTTCTTGGCCCACGACGCGGACTTGCTCCTTCGCATTTCGAAATTCACCCGCCAATTCCAAATCGGCCTGGTGGTGTGGCTTTGGGTCCTGCTCGTATGGTCCACCTGGGGTGAATTGGACCTCCTTGGAGCGGCGCCGTTGTTGGAAGTCGTGGTGCTGTGGACGACCTTGTTCTTGGCCATCGAGGGCTTGCACCGCTTCCGTCTCGGTCGTCTTCAGTGGGACGGCGACACGGCGTGGTCGCGCCTGACCGGCATCACGGCGGTCTTGACCGAGGCGCAAGTTCGCGACATGCGCGCATCGTCGGCTGAAATCCTCGCCGCCATGCGATGGATCGTCCATGGCGTGACCGTCGTGCTCGGATGTTTGCTCTTGATCGCCTTGCCCTCCATGTCGGAGGGCACGGGATTGCCCGGTCCAGACTCGGCCTGGATGCATCTGGTGCTGTGGCTCACCTCACTCTACGCATTGATGTGGGGCTCCGAAGGATGGCTGCGCATGCGTGGACGTTTGCCCGAACCCGAGGCCTGAGGTGAAGCGCCATGGTCCATCCGCTCGACCCGTTTCCGTTCGGCGACGGACGGCCAACCCTTCGAAACCGAACGGTCGTTGCGGCCATGACCAACAAGCAATCGCATGCCGACGGCGTGCTTTCCGACCAGGAAATTCGCTGGTTGCTGCGTCGTGCTGAAGGTGGATTCGGCCTCGTCACGACGGCCGCGGCCCACGTCGACGAAGGCGGTCAGGGCTGGGACGGGGAAATGGGCGTCTGGGGCGATCATCAGCTCCCGCGATTGACCGAGTTGGCCGATGGATTGCGCTCACGTGGCGCCGCAAGCCTCGTGCAAATCTTCCACGGCGGCCTCCGCGCGCCTCGCGCCGTCACGGGTCGTCAGCCTGTCTCGGCCAGCGACGTGGACGACCAAGGAGCGGAGGAGCCAGCTCGGGCCCTTGACATCAACGAAGTTGAGGGGTTGGTGACGGCCTTCGTTGAGGCGGCGGTGCGGTGCGAAAAAGCGGGCTTCGACGGCGTTGAACTTCACGGGGCGCACGGTTACCTCATCGCCCAGTTCCTCGGCACCAAAACAAACCGGAGAACCGATGCGTGGGGCGGAGACTTGGTCGGACGAGCCTCCTTCCTGAAAGCCATCGTCGACGGCGTGCGAGCCGCCACGTCACCTGAATTCCTGTTGGCCGTGCGCCTTTCGCCGCAGATCGATGCGATGGGCATTCGCTTGGCCGAGAGCCTCGAGCTGGCGACGTGGTTGCCGGCATGGGGCGTGGACCTGCTGCACATCTCCTGCTGGGACGCCTTCCAGGGTGCGCCCGACGAGCCCGATGACCCGCGCACCCTCACGCGCCGCTTCCGCGCAGCCTTGCCAGAGGGGTATCCCTTGTTGTCGACGGGCGCCATCTGGGACGGTGCCGACGCAGCCTTCGTGCTCGGTGAGGGGGCCGATTTGATCGGTGTGGCCCGCGTGGCCATCGCTCATCCTGAATGGCCGGAGGGGGTGGCAGAGGAGGGGTACGCTCCTGCCCGGCCACCCTTCACGCCAGAGGGGCTCGAAGCAGCGGACCTGAGCCCGGTGTTCGTCGATTACATGCGGCGATGGAAGGGTTTCGTGACGGACGGGCGGCCCGCCGATTGACCTTCAAGCAGCCCTCATCCTTGCCGTGGTCACCCACTCGTCCCAACTCGAATCGTATCCGTCGTAGGTGATCTTGTAGCGGTCACCGTCGACCTCGATGATGCGTGCATCGAACCAAGCCCCGTTCCATTCAACCTGAAGGTGTTCGCCAACCACATGTTGGGCTCGGAAGGGGTGATTGTCCGGTTGAATCGCCCAGCCGGTTGGTCCGACGACGTACACCGTGTTCTTCGTCTCCACGCGCGCGGTCGCGCGAGCGTCGTAGGTGATGTTGAGGACCGTGCTGGTTCGCAGGCGGCCTTCGCCAAGTTTGGGGTGTGCGTAGGCGTATCCGTGCAACACATCTTCCTCGAGGTGTGCGTCCTTGAGGATGACTTCGGGCTTGCTTGCCTCAAACGGCGTGGCGTCCGGGCCCACCATCCATTTGGCCAAGCCCCTGTAATCGAGTTCGGCATCACCGTCCACGCCGAGGGTTTCGAACAGTTCGTGCGCTTCAGATGGCGCAAGGGGGTCGTCGCCCATCTGCGTCAGGATGTCAAACAACTGGGCGGCAGAGATGGTCCCTGTGTTGCCCTCGTCGAAGGTTTGGAAGGCTTCAATCAAGTCTGCTTCCGCCTCCGTGATGTACTGTACGGCTTGTTCATCATCGGCGGCGATCGGCGTCAATCGACTCCAGTCAACGCTGTCTTCCACGTCCCCGTCGTCGTAGTGAATGAGGAAGGTGTGGTCGGCATGCTCCTGCGCAATTCGGCCAGGAAACAGATGCCCATGACCGCGCCAATCGCTCATCACACGGTCGCCGACCACAAAGGGTGGTGCGGCGGGTCGAATGGTCCCAGGGGACGTTCCGATGACCACGGCGTGTTTGGTTTGAACGACGTCATCGTACGGCACCTCGATACGGTAGGTGCCATCAGGATTCAACCCCGCCACGATGCAGCGGTCCAACCAACGGCCGTTGGTCGGACTGTGGTATTCGATGTGATCTCCGACGCCGAACAAAGGCGGAAGCGCGTCTTCCTCCTCAGGGGGCGTCGGTGCAGGAAGAGGCGGTGCGGATGAAGGAAAGTGAACCATCCCGAGTTCCTTCAGGGCTGAAATTACGGCGGTCGTCACGGCGGCCGGGTCGTTGTTCACCACCGTATGATGGATGTCGCCGGACATGGCCGAATCAGTGAACGCCACTCTGGCCTGCTGGTCGACCTGTCCAAGGGATTCGCCGCAAAACGGGCAAGCCTTCCATGTGGCATCGACCTCCTTTGCACAGGAGGGGCAGAAGGCCATGCTCATCCATGCTGAGGCGTCAACATGACCCTTTCTGTCTGAACAAAGGTTCAGCGACGACCACGGCCGCCGCCGCCGCTCCGGCCACCGTCACCGGTCGTCACGTCGCTACATCGACACGTCAATTTTGAATGCACCTCCGAAGGAGGGGCAGGGCCTTGAGGTATGGCGAAGTCACCCCACCATGGACGACGCGCCGATGGTGCCGCTGGTTTGGCATGAGCGCCCGATGGAGCAGATGCGGGACGACGGCAGGCGCTTCCTCGAGGATTTGCGTGGCCGGCGCACGACCCGTCATTTCTCAACGCGCCCCGTTCCGCGTGACCTGATCGAAACCGCCATCCTCGCCGGCGGCACGGCCCCGAGCGGGGCCCACCTTCAGCCGTGGACCTTTGTCGCGATCTCCAACGCGGAACTCAAGCAACGCTTACGCGACGCGGCCGAGGCCGAAGAGCGGCGGACTTACGAGGAGCGCATGCCCGAGGCGTGGCGGGAAGTCCTCGCCCCGCTTGGCACGGACGCGATCAAGACGCACCTTACGGACGCACCGTGGGTGGTGGTCCTGTTCCGTCAGAACAAGCGCTTGCGCGGCAACGGTGAGTGGGGTCCGACCTACTACGCCACGGAGTCGTGCGGCATCGCGGCCGGGATGTTCATCGCCGCGGTTCATCGTATGGGCCTGGTCACCCTGACCCACACGCCCTCACCGATGGGTTTCCTGCAAACCTTGCTGGAGCGGCCCGGACACGAGACGGCGATGTTGGTGCTTCCAGTCGGGTACCCGGCGGAGGACGCCAAAGTGCCTGACCTTGCGCGAAAGGCTCTCGAGGATGTTTCCGTCTTCTTTGAATGATGTGTTTATCCGACTCGGGTGGTATATCATGCGAGTTGCATTCCCGCCTCTTGGCCTCTTGCACACATCGGCTAAACTTCGATCACGCTACGGTCGATGATGGCGCTGAGTTCTCACCTACCTCGCGGAGCTGAATGGTGCTGAGAGTGCAGGAGGCAGGATTCGAACCTGCGAACCGTTACGGACTGGGACCTCATCCCAGCGCCTTTGACCAAGCTGGGCGACTCCTGCGTGCAAGCCGTCGGTCCGTCCTCCTGTATTTGAACACCCCGACCGGGCATCCAAGCTCCTAAGGCTCACTCCGATTCGTTTTGCCCCGGAGTTGAATAAAAGATGGAACAGCAAGTCAGCGAGCCGTCGGCCGCACGGATTTCACTCATGTCCAGCACCAAGGGTTCCAGCCCCATCGCTTCCACGGTGGCCAACACTGTGGGGTACCCCTCGGCAACGATGACCCGCCCCGTGGGCAAACCGATCGTGTTGCAGCCGTAGATCTCCTCGGCTGGCATGACGTGCACCGTGCACCCCTCTGGCAAAGGACCGAAGTCCTCTGGCGTCAAGTAGCCCTCCGGAATGAAGAGGTCCGTGTCGGTGGGCGTCGATGAAATCGAGGTCAGGTGCAGAGCGGTGGCGGGGATGTCAATCACGCGCAATTCGTACCCGAGGTGATCCAACAACAAACGCAGTTCCTCGATTCCGGCGTCGTTGGTGCGGGTTGATCGGCCCACGAAGAACAGATTGCCCAGACGGAGCAGGTCGCCGCCGTCCATGCGAGCATCGCCGTCCATGCGGCAAAGCCGTCCGCCGTGCAACTGGCGAACCAGGAAATCTGCAACCGGAGGTTGTTCCCCAACGCGGCTCGGGTGGCCAGGGACGGGAAGGAGAACGTGTCCATCGATGACCACGGCTTGGTCCTCGACGAAGATGCAATCGGGATGCGCATGGTCTGCGGGGAGGACCGTGACTTCGACCCCGTTGGCGATGAGCGCTTGGCGGTACGCTTGATGCTGTGCTCGAGCGGCGTCGATGTCCGTCGGCCCTGAACCAAAAAATCGGGCCAAGGCCTCCGGGTAAGAATCCGGTACGGCACGCACGAGGGCGTGCCGTTTCTGGTCCAGACGGACCGTTGCCATGCTTACCCGGCTGAATGTCCGTTCATAATCCTATGCTGATTTAGAGAAACCAATTTCCGGCATCCGACAAAAGGGTTGTACCACTGTTCGGGAGAAGTATCATGTCGTGCGGACCACAGGGCGAATCATGCAGGAACACTTTGAGTTCAATCCGTCCTACGCCATGCTAACCCTCGCCATGTCCCCTGGCGAGCAAATCAAGTCTGAGCCCGGCGCCATGGTGTCCATGCAAGGCTGCGAAATGGCCACCGGTTCCAGCGGTGGTTTCCTCAAGGGTCTCAAGAAAATGGCCTTTGGTGGCGAGTCCTTCTTCCTGAACACCTTCACCGCCGGCCCTGCTGGCGGCTGGGTGTCCCTCGCACCAAGCGGTCCAGGTGACATCCAAGCCTACGACGTCTCCCCCGGCCGTGAGTTGTTCATCCAGGGCGGATCCTACCTTGCGTCCACCATGGGCGTGGAGACGGACACCAAGTTTCAGGGCATGAAGGGGCTCTTTAGTGGCGAGTCGGCCTTCTTCATCCGCGCGTTCACGCAACAGGAAGCCGCCCGCGTCTACTTCAACTCCTTTGGCGCCATCAAGGCCATCCCCGTGCAGCCCGGTCAGACGATCACCGTGGACACCGGCCACGTGGTTGCCTTCGAATCCACCGTGCAGTACACCATCAACAAGGTCGGTGGCCTCAAGTCCCTCGCCTTCGGCGGCGAAGGCCTTGTGATGAACTTCACCGGCCAAGGCACGGTCTGGATCCAGACGCGCAACTTCGCGTCGCTGGTCGACCGAATCATGCCCTTCCTCCCCACGGGCCGCTGAGCGGAACGACCGCTTCGTTGAACAGGGGGCGGCGCACCCGAGGAGCATGGCTGGCCTTGCACGCACCGCGTTGCTCG
>DUHJ01000118.1 GCA_013330925.1 Candidatus Poseidoniaceae archaeon
GGGGTACCCTTTGACATACGGTCACCTCAGGGACATGGCGACCGTCAACCCCTTTATGAAATCAACTCCGAGGACGCTCGGACTCCTCAAGGGCGAATGTGCGCAAACCAAGGCCGGCCACGAGCAGACTCACCAAGCCGGCAAGAACGAGGCCAAGGCCAACCGGAGCAAGGTGAACCAGTTCCGAGAAAAATCGCGCCAATGGGCTGCTGGCATCCCCGATCAGGTTCGAGACCTGGAGCAACCAAAGGCCCAAGGTAAAGCCGAAGAAAAGCAACATCAACAATCCCAAAATCGGCGCTGCTGGTCGGTCACGGCTGTCCCCATAGGCCAGAAGCAGCATGATCATCACAGCCGAAGCGACGATGAAACCGACGAACATGTCGTTGGCGAGGCCCATCCACATGGCTTCCCGCTCAGGCGCAGGCCCGTTGGCCAGAAGGAGCACCAAACCGGGTCCAAGGAGCAGCGCGAGAGAAAGCGCGCCGAAGGCGAGAGGGCGAGGCACATCAGCCATCCAGTTCGCCTCCTGTTTGCATCCGACGCGCCACGATGGCGGCCGCTCGCTCGAGGTCGTCTTGGCTGGGTGGTGGCAACGCTTGCGGCTCCGGAAGGTTGCGCTCGAACAACCAAATCACGAGGACGGAAAGCATCAGCGCAAGGCCCGCACCAAGGAACAGACCCGCGATTTCAGCAACGGCCGATGGCCCCGTTTGCCCGCCAGCCCCATGGAACACCAGGAGGGCACCTGCAAGAAGGGCGCCGGCCAGCATTGGCCAGGACCGTGAACGCCGCCGTGGCACAAACAGACGGTGGGTCACATACAGGCTCCCACAAAGGCTGATGCTGGCCGCGAGGAAGACGAGCACAAAGCGGCCCCACAATCCTTCATCGGTCACGAACGCCGGCTTCCAAGTCACGAGCAAGAAGGCTGCGAAGCCCACCAACAAAAGCCCGACGGGGCGGCCCCACGTCGGCGCACGACCCACAGGCACGTCTCCGCTGAACACCATCAACGCCAAACCAACGAGGAGCGGCGCACCGATCACGATCACGCCCCACAGGAGTTCCACGGCTTGGGTGCTCGTGGAGTCCGGGACCGTCATGGGAGCAAGGAGAACAAGCACCGCACAAAGCGGCGTCAGCACCTTCCAAATCGGCCCTCCCCGGCCAAGAAGATTGAGGCTCCCGAAGACCGCCAACAGGGCAGGGAGCCACAACAGGAACGCCGCCATCAGCGTTGGTCCCATGGTGGTGGACCTCGGAGTCGAGCACAAGAACCCTCCCCGCAAATCGGGACATGCCGCCGCACCTTCACCAAAAGAGCGTGGCGTCAGCGCTAAATACCCGACTCGGGTGGGCGAAACGCTCAGGTGTTGCACATGGTGAAGATGCCACGTCAAGTCAAGCGTTACAGCCCCTCGGCGGGCAAGCACACCCTGCACACGGTGGAGCGCGTGAAGAAGAAGCGCGCGTCCGAGCTTCGCTGGGGTCAGCGTCGTTTCCGTAAGGTCACCGCGGGTTACCGTGGTTTCCCCCGTCCCAAGCCGGACGGTCGCGAGAAGCCCACCAAGCGCGTCAACATCCTCTACCGCTGCACGGAGACGGGCAAGGCCCACTACGCTCCCTGCAAGCGCGCCAAGAAATTCGAACTCGTGGACCGGTGATCATCAATGGCTGGAAATTTCCTCACCGTCACCTGCCGCGATTGCGGTACGGAATCGATCGTCTTTGACCGGTCCGTGAACACCATCTCCTGCACCGTCTGCGGAGCCACCCTTAGCCGCCCCTCCGGCGGAAAGGCGGACCTCGTGGGCTGCCGTGTCGTCGAGGCCAATGAGTGAGGGAGGACCCTCACATGGCTCGCATCACCGCTACCGACGGCCCTCAAGAAGGCGACCTCGTCGTGGCATCGGTCACGACCGTCAAGCAGAACGGTTGCTACGTGTCCCTCGATGAGTTCGACGGACGTGAAGGCTTCATTTTCATCGGTGAAATCGCCAGCGGCTGGGTCAGGAACATCCGCGCCCACGTACGTGAAGGTCAGCGGTTGATCTGCAAAATCACCGGTATGCGACGTGACGGCACGTCGTACGAACTATCGTTGAAGTCGGTTTCAGAAGAACGACGTCGCGACCGCTTGCAGCAGTGGAAGAACGAGCAGCGGGCCATCCAGCTCTTCGGCGTGCTTGGGGAACAAGTCGGTTGGGAGGAAAACGAAGCGGTCACCCTCCGAGAGGAACTGATCGCGTCCTTCGGAACCTTGTACGGCGCCTTCGAGGAAGCAGCGACCAGCGAAACTGCGATGTCAGAATCTGGGTTTGACGACCCCTGGGTCCCCGCATTCATTCAATGCGCTTTGGAAAACATCGTCCCTCCCTTCGTGGAGATCCGCGGCGTGTTCACCCTGACCTGCGATCATGAAAACGGCATCGACCGCATCCAGGAGGCCCTGCTCGAAGCGGAGGCTTTGACCGACGTGGAAGCAGAAATCGAAGTGGCCTGTTACTACGACGGCGCCCCGAAGTACAGGATTGAAGTCAAGGCACCGGATTTCCGCACCGCAGAAGACCTCTGGGAACAAGCCACGACATCGACGTTGACGTCCATCCAATCCAACGATGGAACGGGCGAAGTGTGGAGGGAATGAGATGGCTCGTCAACTGCTCCAACACTGCTTGTCGTGCAACGGATGGACCCTGGCCGCGGAATGCTGCGGCCAACAAACCCGTGCAGCGGCCCCGATCAAGTGGTCGCCTGAAGACGCCAAGGCCCCCTACCGCCGACGCCTCGAAAACGTCGAAGATCCGGCTTGGGTCGAGACGCTGCCAAAACTCGGCGAGCGCACCGAAGAGGAATGAAGCGGCTCACCGTTCGTCCTCTCACGCCAAGCATTATGCCCTGTCGGGGCGATTTCGGACGGTATGTCCCTCAACATCGTGTGGCTCGAAGAGAACGGAGTCGCAAATACACCCTGCTTTGTCGCCTTCCCAGGCGTGGGTGACATCGGGGTTTTGACCGCAGAGTTGCTGGAACAACTCCTTCCGTCCCGCACGGTGGCGCTCGTGCTCGATCCGTCGCTTCCGCCCCTTGCAAAACTCGACAACAACGGCGTGCTCCAACCGCCCCATCACCGCTTGGTTCGTCTTGAAACGGCCTCCGGCACGGCTCACGTGCTCGTCGGTGCTGGACAATCCGGTCTCCCCCACCACCAACACGCCACAGCAGTGGACTTGTTGGAAGCGTTGACGGGAGCAAGCGAAGTCGTCGGCCTCGCTGGATTCCGCGCATCTGCCGAGGACCGACGAACCTTCTGGGTCGCCACGTCGACCAAGGATGCGGAGACGTTTGAAACCGAAGGTCGAACCGTGAGCAGGTCCGAACCAAGCGCAGGATGCATCGGCGCCCTGGCTCTTTTCGTGTCCTTAGCACCACATTATGGCCTCTCAGGGTCGCTCGCGGTCTCCACCACAGTCGGAGAAAGTCGAGATCCAAGTGCGGCGCAACGTCTCGCCAAGATGCTTGACGAAACCTTCGATCTTGGCATAGGCGCCATGCCCAGCGTGGACGAACATCTCAAGACGTTGCTTGAAGCGCGTGCTCCCCGAGTGGTCCAAGACCACATCACGGAACTGATGGAGCAGCCTGACGCCTTCTACGCCTGAGGCTCGAGCAGAGGGGGTTCGAATACCCCATTCGAACCACTTTGTCAAGAGAAGGCTCGCAGCACAACGATTTCCATCGCCCTCTGAAGGTCAAGCGCCGAGAGAGGGATTCGAACCCCCGAGTCTGACGACAGTGGATTTCGAATCCACCGCACTACCGGGCTATGCGATCTCGGCCTAAAGCGAGGCCCGTGCATCACGGTCATAAGCATGATGCAGCAGCAACGCTTCGTGTTGATTCGGCTCGTTGGTGACGAAGGGGAGCATGAGGTGACCCTCAAGCAAGGCTCGACCGTCCGCGACGTCCTGAGGGCCGTGGACCTGCTCCCTAGCCTGTACATCGTCTCGCATGTTGACCAGGTCCTGCCGATGACCACGGTCTTGCACGACGACGTCACCCTCGAGGTGACCCGAATCGCATCAGGCGGCTGATCCGTCATCCGCACGGGCCAAGACCCGAAGGTCGGAGGATTCGCTGAGGTCACCTTGGAGTTCGTTGACCCAGGCGCCCGGTGCAAGGTTGGTGAACGCCACCACGTCACCCGCTTCCACGTGCCCATAAGCACGCGGCATGGCGTTGCTCCAGCCGTCGATTTTCATCGTCCCGCTTGGGTCGATCAACATCAGACCTGCCCGGGACCACGGACGACCGTTTCGTCCGATGCCGTGTTTCTCGAACCGGTACGCCACGCGACCGACGACGTCCACACGTGTGGGCTGATGAACCATCAGGCTGTCAAGGGATCCGTCTTCAGCAACTTCCAACCTTGAACGTGGGTCAAAGCGGAGCGTCAGGCGCCCACCTCGTCCGATCTCGGGCATCACGTCGGTAAGCAGCACACGTTGCCCTTTGACCACGTCCAGACTGACCCCGTCCGGCGTGTTTCGACCCAAGATGCGCATCTCTGCCTGCCGTTGTCCGTCGGTAAACAGGATCCTTGGTCGAGACATGCCTGTGCTCTGCACAGCGTTCACCTCCAGATGAAGGCTGACGCGAGGGTTGATGGCACCAAGAGGCTCAACGATGGTGGATTGATCGCGCCCGGGCAATTGGAAGCGTTGTGGAAGGTCCGGCAACTCACCTTCTGGCCCAGGACAAATGACCTGCCACTCGCACATTGTGCAGCGCTTCCTCGGGTTCTCGTCCACGCCTTCGGGAACACCGCCAGGGCCGTGGTTGCGGTACGGGGCCGGAAGAGGAGGACAATCGTCCTCCGTGGGATCCTCACGACGGAGTTCTTCCCACAAGTCCGCCACACGCGATTCGAAGGCATCGCACCATTCGTGATCTGGACGGTCCACGTCCACGACATCACCGGTGCCGAGGAACCAAATCGCCAACCGGGTGGGAAGGGGTTGGCCCTCATGAGTGGCTCGCCACAAGGCGGCATAGCCCCGAAGCTGCTGATGGTAACTCGCGGTCCGGTCTGAAGCACCGATGGACGCCTTCAGGTCGATGATTTCGACCTCACCGCGCCAGCGGTACACGAGGTCGTATTCACCTTGGAACATGAACGAAGGATGCACGGCTTGGCTGCTGAAACTCCCCGCATCAGGATCCACAAACCACGGGCGAGCGACTTCCCAAGCCTCGAGCGGGTCACAGGAACCGTCCCGTGCCAATGGATGGGGTCCGGTCGACGGGTACCTTCGTCCGTCCGGCGCGGGATGGAGGGGGCGTTCACCTGCCCGCCAAGCCGAGAGCGTGGGGCCGCCGCCCATCGAAAGGCAAGCCTCGACTTCCTGCAGGTGCAAGTCGATGGCACGTTCCACCATGCGCAAGGCCGCATCTGGCTTGATGCGATCCTCCCAAAACCCTGAGCGACGCTCATGAGCGTCCCAAGCAGCCCGCTCAACCGCAAGGCAAACTGGAAGGTGAACAGCGGCACGAGCGTAGGCCCACGTCCGAAGGTCTTCGATGGATGCTGGACGTTGTGGAAGGGGCAGAAGACCGTCAGCGGGCCATCCTGCTGTGGCTTCAGCGTCCGGTCGGTCATCGTCGTCCAAAGGGGTGCCGCTGAGCACGTCTTGAGGTGCGCTGGCCACGATGAAACCAGGGGATTCACGGAGCGTCATGCACACCGCTGCTTCCACCGCTCGACCGAGGTGCAACGGCGGCGTTTGGGCGATGCGCAAGCGTCGCACCTTCTCGAGGAACCATTGCCGAGGGCAGGCTTCCCAGAGGTTGATCTGGCTTGCAGAAAGGCGACGGAAAGGGCCCACGGGGTCGTCGCCTTCAGGCACATGGACCGGCATACGAAGCAGGTCGGGCCACGACCCACTTGAACCTCACGACTCGGGAGGTTGCACTTCGACACGGGTCGAACGGGCATCGATGCGCAATTGTGGCATGCCTTCCCGCCATCCGAGTTCCGCACCTGTGAGCTTCACGTGATCGCCCGGGCGGATGTCGAGGATGCGGTCCGTCAGCGTGCTTCCAAACATGGCCACCTCAATGATGCGGTCACCGTCGTAGACGTGCAACGTCCCCATGGACCAAGGTCGACCGTCAAGCCGAATGCCGTTTCCGCGGCCGATGGACACGACCAAGGCAGACACGTTGGCCCGTGTGCGAAGCATCCCGAGCCGCGTCACTTCGGCCTCCTCGTCGTTGTCGTGGAAGGTCGTACCGGCGTCGGCATAGAGCCGGGCTGATCTGCGCCATGCACCGGGCAATGCCCCGCGGACCAGCACAGGACCCGTCTTCACTTCGTGAATGGCGGGTGCCGCCCCAGGCTGGCTCTCTTCCAACGCCACGTGAGCACGACCGCTGGTCAATGCCGCTCCAATCACGGGTTCACCGAAGTGGTTGGGTAAGGGACCCCACTTTCCGTCGAGGTTTCCTCGAACGTTCACGCGGTGTGGAATCCCGCTTAGCGGCTCGAAAGGTGGCG
>DUHJ01000208.1 GCA_013330925.1 Candidatus Poseidoniaceae archaeon
GTCGTCGGCCCATCCGTTGACCTCTAAGGTCAGGGCCGCCCACGTCATGTGGACGTGGTTGTCGATGGGTTCGCCCGGCCACGCGTCCTGCACATGATGCTCAGGGCGCTGCCCATGGACGGTTCCTGCAGCCAGCGGTGCGAGCAGCACCAACACCAGCAGCAAGGCACGGCCGCGCATGGTTGCCGGAATCGCTTGGGTCTGATGACCCTTCCCACGCTCACCAGTCGGAGGTGAATGCGTTGGGATTAGCGATGCGCTCGGATTCACGGGTCCAGATCATGGCTGCGTCGCCGGCGTACACGTCGGCGTACGGGTCGACCTCCTCGGTGTCGAGGCTGCGTTGCATGTAAGCCTCCACGCGCTCGCGGAGGTCGGGCTTGAATTTCCAATAGTGGATGCGCCATTCGCGTCCGTCCCACAGCGTGGTCTCTTCGGATTCGGTGGTCAGCAGGTCCCAATCTTGGAACATGTAGAACAGGTTGCGGTCGTTTGGCTCGAGGGCGTTGTCGATGATGCGGTTGTAGAAGCCGAAGAAGCCAAGCGCGTGTTCCGCCATGCCTCGTGCAACCTCCATGTCCATGTCGGTGTCGATGTGCTGCTGAATGGCGCGCGTGAGGTCTCTCAAGGTCATGCTCATGTCCATTCCACCCCGCCGCGGTTCTTGCCCCGCAACAGTACTGTATATTGCCTGACACCCTATATGAACCCTCTTCCGGAAATTGGCTTTTGGTTGCCGGAAGCCTCCTCGGGCGAACGCTCTTGACGACCAACCCCTCCCCACGGCCATGGACTCCGACCTGCCCACCTTCCTCGGTTTGCCCGAGGACGGCGACGCAGCACCTGACGTCGTGGTCCTCCCGCTTCCGTACGAACTGACGACGTCCTACGGCCAAGGAACCGCTGACGGCCCCTTGGCCTGCCTCGAAGCCAGTGCCCAAGTCGAACTTCACGAGGTGCTGCTCGGGGAGGACCTCCCCGCAGGCCTCGTGTTTCGCACCGAACGGCCTTGGACTTCAGACGCCGGATCGCTGTTGGAGCAATTGGACGACATGGAGGGTTTTCTCAGGCCGTGGTGCACCGGCGACGTCTTCCCGTTGGCCCTTGGAGGCGAACACGGTATCCTCCCGCCATTCATGGCCGCCTTGCGTGATCACCCCGCTTTGGAGGGCGACCTCGGCCGCCTGACGGTCGTTCAAATCGATGCCCACGCCGACCTCAGAAGCCAGCTGGATGACGAACCCTATTCGCACGCCTGCGCAGCGGCTCGAAGCCTTGATCTCGGCGTTGGACGCTTGATTCAGGTCGGCGTACGGGCGCACAGCTTGGAAGAACAACAGCGCATCGTGGATGATGACCGGATCACGACTTGGTTCGCTCGGGACGTGATGGCGCCGGGTCGAGGTGCCTCGGTGTGGGATGCATTCATCGAGGTACTGGGGGGCTTGGAAGGGCCAGTCCACCTCTCCTTCGACATCGACGGCTTGGACGGTACCTTGGTTCCAGCGACCGGAACGCCGGTCCCTGGGGGACTGACCTACTGGCACGCGATTCAGGTCATTGAGGCGGTGTTCTCAGCCTCCGAGGCCACCGTCATCAGCGCTGACGTGAACGAAATCGTTCGGCAGGAAGGCAGCCCCCTTACTCAATTCACAGCGGCGATGATGGCCACGAAGATCCTCGGTGCCCACGCCCTCGCCCGACGCGAAGGCCGTTGGGCGGGGCATAACCCGTCCCGCAAAGGCCCTCGTGCGCCCCAACCGCGTCACACTTTCTCAGACCCCTGAACCTGCTGGCTTCATATGCAAGGAATGGATGCAGGGCGCATTGACCATCGAAGGCTCCCTTGCTGCACACGGCCAACATGTGATGTTGGACCTCACGGGGTACACCTCACCACGTCCAGACGAAGGGGAATGGATGCTTGACGTCCTGCGTCAAGCGGTCACCCGCTCCACTGCAAGGCAAGTCCATGCGCACGTGGAAGACTTCGACGGAACGCAGTCCCCGCCCGGATTTGCTGCAGTGGTCCTGTTGGACGAAAGCCATCTTAGCGCCCACTGCTATTCAGACCGGGGTTGGCTGGCCATCGATTGCTTCACGTGCGGCGGCACGGATGCTCAGGGCATCGTCGACGACGTGCTGGAGGCTTTGGTTGCCGTCATGCCCGACCTCGTGGTCCAGCAGCACAGGGCCGTCAGCCGCTTCATGCACCCCTTGGAGGGCTGACGATGTCCGTTCGGGCTTTTGTCGATGAGCATTTCAACCACTTCAACGCGGGTGCCCTGCGCGCCACCGCAAGGAGCCTTACCGACTTCCTTGAATCGGGTGGGACCCTTGTGCTGACCCTCGCGGGCGCCATGAGCACGGCCGGTCTTGGACGCAGCATTGCACCCATGATTCGTGCCGGCCACATCGGGGCCATTTCGTGCACAGGGGCCAACCTCGAGGAGGACCTCTTCCGTTTGGTTGCCTTGGATCATTACGAAGCCGTCCCGAATTGGAGGGACCTTTCGGCCATGGACGAGGCAGACCTGCTCTCGCGCGGGATGAACCGCGTCACCGACGTATGCATCCCTGAAGAAGAGGCCTTTCGACGTGTCGGAGGCCACCTCCTTGAACGCTGGAAGTCGGCCGAGGCGAACGGCGAGCGGCATTTGCCGCACGCGTTCCTCTACGGCATGTTGACCGACGGGACCCTGAACGACGTCATGCAAGCCGATCCTGCCACCTCATGGTTGCTCGCTGCTGCCGAACAGGACTTGCCGCTCGTGGTGCCCGGCTGGGAAGATTCCACCTTGGCCAACATCTTCGCCTCACACATCCTCGATGGGACCCTGAAGAACAGCGACGTGGTCCGTGGGGGCGTGGAGTACATGCTCACCTTTGCGGACTGGTACCGTGCACAAGCACGCCCGGTCGGCTTCCTCCAGGTGGGTGGCGGCATCGCAGGGGATTTTCCAATATGTACCGTGCCCATGCTTCGGCAGGACCTCGGTGAAGACGTCCCCTATTGGTCCTGGTTCGCTCAGATCAGCGAATCATCGCCGTCCTATGGGGGCTATTCCGGGGCTCCGCCAAACGAGAAAATCACGTGGGGGAAACTGCTTCCTGAAACGCCACGGTTCGTCATTGAATCCGACGCCACGCTCGTCCTCCCGCTTCTTCTCGGATACGTCCTCGACGCCTAACATCGTCCCCCAACTCTCTTGAGGGACCCGGCCAAGGTGAAACCATGCGACGGCGCGCCTTGGCGATGCTTCTGATCCTGATGGTGGCGGTGCTGCCTGTTCAAGCGGAGGAACCGACGCCCGACCCGGTGTTGCTCGTGGCGTGGGGCGAGGGCGAGGACGGCCATGCGTACCGCTTGGTGATGGGCGACAACGCGGCCTACACCGTCGACGTTGTTCTCGATCACACGCGCAACGGCTTGCCCCTCCAAAGCAACGTCTCCGTCGCATGGGCCGTGGAAGACGGACGTTCGGTCGCGACCCTTGTGGTCGATGCTGCCCTTGCGTGGAACGACACGGTCCAGCTGGTCGTCGACGTGTTGGGCAAGGACGGGTCACCCGTGGATTGGCCGCCCGTGGAGCGGACGGTTCAGGTCGGTCGTTGGAACCAGCCCCTCGCGGACCACGAAATCACCACGTCTTCCAACTGGACGCTGGACCAGGCCACGGTGACCGACGGGGCCCCGCAGCGTTTCTTCCTCGAGTTCAACGGTCACGGCTGGCAAGAGCGCGTCGGGGAGGTCCTCGAAGCGTGGGAACTCGGTGACGGGCGATTGCTGCTCTTGGAAACGGCCGACAACTCCACCATCGACCTGGATCTTGTTTTGGACCGCGTCTGGCGTAACGAGACCAGCACCGCGGGCGTTTTGCAGGCCAGCGTGTTTGACGCGGCTGGGTTTGGGACCCTGACCCTCATCGACGATGTCGATGGGGCACGCACAGAGGTCGCCGCCACCGTCAGCGAGGCGACCCTCAACCGTTCGACGCTCAACGGCGTGATCAGCGAACGTCTTCGCATCGAAGCCAACGGCTCGCTTGAGGTTGAGACGATCGAAGACAACAGCAGCGAAGGGACCCTCGACATCGGCGGCACCGTGGCGGTGCTCGTCCTCGAACTGTGGGACGAAGACGGTGTTCGACGGCTCGACCATCAGCAAATCGAGGCGGTGGCGGACTTCACCTTGATCGAAGACGGCACGCGAATGGACCTCGACCTCGAGGCCTTCCAATCGCTTCAGCGGTGGGAGGACGGGGTGCGGGTCGACCAACTTGAACGCATTCGCGGGTCCGGCACCTTTGGATTCGTTGAGCAAGACGAAAACACCACCGTGGCCATCAACGGCACCGTCCATGACTTCCATCAGTGGAGCGAAGACGGCGAAACCCTTGCCGATCGGCTTCACGTTGACGGGGTGCTGACCGGGGATGCAGAGGGGACCTTTGGCATCGTTCGGGACATCGAAGCGACGGTTGACGCCGACAACGCCACCGGCGTCTCGCATCGTGTCCACATCATTCACCAAGAGGACTGGTTCAATTTCACCGGGTTGAACGGTGGGTCCTTCTTTGGCAACCAAGGTTTGGGCGCGCATCACAACGAATCCTGGTCCTATGATGTGGTTGGAATCGACAACGAGAACCGCACCATCAGGGTGATATGGCAACAAACCGGGCCCGACGCCTCAGAAGGAGACGAGATGCCCGAACGCTCGCCGATCCCCATTGAACCCGTGGCTCCTGAGCCCGTGGACGGACTCGGCGAGGTGACGGTCGGACGTGAAACTGGCGTGATGCCGATTCCTGCTGCACCTGGCGATGCCTTCCTCCTCGACCAACAGGCCGGAATGGAGCTGTCCGTGGAGGTCCTCGAGTACAGCACCGATGTCGCCGATGGACGCACCTTCGAGACCGCCCGTTGGACCGGCACCTACGTCGAGTTTGGAGGCACCGCAGAAGGGCATCTGGTTGCCGTTGGACCGCTCAAGGGCCTCTCCACCAGCGTGGCGAGAAGCCTCGAGGTGCCCTACGGGGATGAGGGCGAAGTTGCATGGTTGAACGAATCGCAAACCCTCGCTCGCGTCTTGTCGCCCTCGGTGGTGACGGCGGAGGGCAACACCCCGCCCACCTTCCATGGCTTGACACAACCAAACGGGCTAGCGGGCGCTGAAGGGGCCCGCAGCAGTCTCCTGGTGGCCGAGGTCAGCGACGTGGACTGGAACCTCGAGCGGGTCGAAGTCGACCTTTCTGCCCTTGGCTTGGGCGTTCGGGTCTTGAACGACCGAGGCGCGGACGGCGACGCAGCGGTCGACGACGACCGTTGGACGACCACGCTTTCCGTGCTGGACACCACAACGGGCGTGTTTTCCGCGCCGGTCACCGTCGTCGACGCCTTCACCTCGACGACCTACGACAACGCCACGGTGCAGATCGACAATCCTGCCCCACGGTTGATCAGCGTCGACTTGGTTCCCGATCGCGTTCAGCGGGGAGGGACCGTCATCGTCGAAGCGAACGTGGTTGACCAGCACGGCGTTTCTTCCGTCGCCGTGGACCTCAGCGGATTGTCGGGCGGCGCCCTTGTCCCCTTGGCCCAAGTGGCCGGTACCACGACGTGGAGCGGAGCATTCACGCTCCCGTCTGGTCTCCAGCCCGGTTGGATGACCCTCCCGTGGTTGCTCGAAGACGCAGAAGGGGCTTCGGCCCTGGTCACACGAAGCGTTCTGGTGGGAGACAGCGGTGGATTGGTCGGGCCGTTCGCGGTGCCTGAGGATCCCGAAGAGGGGTTGTCACGTTTGCTCGTGCTGAACGATGCGCCGACCGTCGTTGCAGAAACGATGACGGTTGACGAGGCTCGACGCGGGGACTCCTGCGTCTCGTACACCGTTCAGGTCACGGACCAAGACGGCATCAATGGCGTGCAAATTGATCGTGGGACCCTGACCCCATTGGGTCAACAGGCCGGTTGGACGGCCATGCGGAACGACGGCCAAGGCGCGGACCAAGCAGCGGGTGACGACGTCTGGTCCACCTGCCTCGAGGTGCGCACCGGCACCCCTCTCGGGGCACACGAACTTCTCGTTCGGGCCTCGGACCTCTACGGTGAGGCCTCTCCGACCGTTTCAACGGTGTTCCGGCTTGACGCGGGCGGGACGACGGGCGGTGGTGATCAAAACGGTGAATTGCAACCCGCCTTGCTCTGGGCAGGGCTCGGCATTGTAGGCGTGCTTGTGGTTGGCCTTCTTGTGGCCCTGTCCCGAAGAGAGGGCGGCTCCAGCGACCGATTTGGTGACCGGTGAAGGCGCTCGTTTACCTGTTCCGACAACCGTTTATACTCGGCCTCGGTGGGACGCCTGCACACGCGAGCGTAGTGTAGTGGTTATCACCTGGCGTTGCCAACGCTAGAACCCGGGTTCGAGTCCCGGCGCTCGCATCTTCGCATCACTGCACGGCCATCACCGGCAGGTTGAACCCCAACGGCGCGGTCAAAGGGGCATGGACGAACGCCAAATCTTCGTGGGCAAGAAGCCCGTTCACCTCTACGTACGCGCCGTGGTCATGGCCATGGAATCCGGTGACCGCACCGTCCGCTTGACGGCTCGAGGCACCGCCATCAGCACCGCCGTTGATGCGGCAGAACTCTGCCGCAGGCGGCACGGAACCATTGCAGCAGGCTTGCCCGAGACCGTTCATGTCCGCTCTGTGGACATTTCAACCGAGATGACCGAACGACGCGACGGCGGCGGTGAGCGAGGCGTGAGCGTGATCAACATCGTGCTCGAAGGCGAGGGCGACGTGCCCGCTCAGAGCGAAGAAGAGTGAGCATCACGGAGCGCCTTCAATCGGCGCGTGATGTCGTCCGCCGTCGCTTCATACTGCGACAATGGACCTCCGACGGGGTCTTCCAAACCCCAATCTTCGTCGATGCGGACGGTGGGGCAAGACACCCCGCAACCCATGGAGATCACCATGTCCGCACGCTCAGCGTCGATGGTCTCGATTCCTTTTGGATGCAGACCGGTTGCATCGATGCCCCGGGTTTCCAGCACCGTCAATGCGTTCGCTGCAACCTGAGAGGCCGGATGGGTCCCAGCGCTGGAGGCTTCGAATCCCATCGACCGGGCAATGGCCTCGGCCATTTGCGACCGGCATGAGTTTCCCACGCAGACAAAGCACAGATGCATGGGCGAAGGAAGCGTCCACATGCCTTGAAGGAAACTACGGAGGTCTTCCTGCTCTTGCCTTGAGCGTGAATTGAAAAGACCCCTCGCGATGGATACCCATGGCAGGCTCACCCGTGTCCACCCATTCCCCTTCCGATGGCCCCCCCGCGGAGGGCCCTTCGCCGGACCAACAGCGCCAGATGGAACAGGCGTACACCCAGATGAAGCGAAAAATGGCCATGCAGTCGCTTGGAAAGCGCATCAAGCACAAGGTCATGGTGCTCTCCGGGAAAGGCGGTGTCGGCAAGTCCACCGTGTCGACTGGACTGGCTCTTTCCTTGGCTCAACAAGGCCTCAAAGTCGGCATCCTCGACATTGACATCACCGGCCCAAACGTGCCGAAGATGATGGGTCTGGACGGCCGACGCTTGCACGTCGAGGAAGGGCGCATTCATCCTGCTCAGGGCCACCTTGGCGTCAAGGTCATCTCGATGGCCTTCCTGCTGGACGACGACGACACACCCGTGGTTTGGCGCGGTCCAATCAAGCTCGGCGCCATTCAGCAATTCATCGGAGACGTTGAATGGGGCGACCTCGATTACCTCGTGATCGACTTCCCTCCCGGCACGTCGGACGAACCGTTGACCGTGGCCCAATCCCTTCCCGACATCGACGGCATGGTCATCGTCACCACGCCACAGGACGTGGCCCTGTTGGACAGCCGGAAATCCATCGGTTTCGCTGAATCCCTCAAGGTTCCCGTGCTCGGCGTCGTCGAGAACATGAGCGGTTACACCCTCCACGGGAACGCGCCGGCGGGCACAGAAGTGCAAATCGCGGGTCCTGGTGGCCGCAACCATACGGTCACCGCAGATGCCGAAGGAGCCTTCCACGTCACCCTCGACTTGTTCAAGCAGGGCGGTGGCGCAGCCACGGCAGAAGAATTCGGCATTCCTTTCCTCGGCGCCCTCCCCTTCGACCCAGGTTTCGTCCGTGGTGGCGATGATGGCGTCCACCGCATCGTCAGCGACCCTGAAGGTGCTTCGTCCATCGCTTTCGCTAAAGTGGTCGCTGCCATCCAGGCGCAAATCGGCCAATCTGCGGGCAAGGGATTGGAAATCGTCTGAGGTGATGCCGAATGACCGACTCGATGCCCGTCATGACTCGGCTTGAGCGCCGTCAGGTCGACCTTCACCTCACCTATGAGGACGGTACGGAGTTCACCGTCTCCTACGACGACCTCCGGCACGCGTGTCCTTGCGCCAAGTGCGCACCGTCGCGCAACCTCGACGACACCAGCAAAGCCCTTCGCCGTCAGGTCGAGGCCCTGCCTCCCACCAAACCCACGGTCCGTACGGTCGGCAATTACGCCTTGACCTTCGAGTGGGAGGATGCCGGATGCAGTTCCGGAATCTACCGCTTCGAACGGCTGTGGGCCTTGGCCAACCGCCAAGATCCGGACGGCGGCAAGCCCTACGTTCACGGGGCGTGGTGAGCCGGTGTTCGAGCCCACCGTTCGCCTGCATCTCGGCGCAGAAGCCGAGGTGACGGCAGGTTCGTGGTTCGGTCTTCCGGCGGTCTTGAAACAGCGTCGAGCGCGTGCGTGGCGTCATCCAGACCTCGACGAGCGCCTTGGTCGGCAACGCATGCTGGCGGAGGCCCGCATCCTGCTCCGTTTGCATCGTGCGGGCCTTCCAGTGCCGGCTTTGCTGGACGCGGACGTTGACGAAGACCGGCTCGTGCTCGAGCACGTGCACGGCCGTCCTCTTATCGACGTGCTGCGCGATGCGTCGCTGGTCGACGTCAACCCCTTGCTGTTCCTGGTCGGAAAAGCGGTGCGTCAACTGCACGCTCAAGCCGTGACCCACGGTGACCTCTCCACGAACAACATCATGATCCGCGATGACGGAACCGTGGTGCTCATCGACTTCGGCTTGGCCACCATCGAATACGACCTTGAGCGCTACGGGATTGACCTGCACGTGCTTGACGAAGTGTTGGGAGCAAGCCATCCGGACCGCGAGGGTGCGATGGAGGCGTTGGAATCCGGGTACCTCGCCTCCGAGCATGCGGCAGCCTGCGAGGCGCCAGGCGGCGTCGTTCCTTCGGCAGCTGACGTGATCCAACGGCTCGGCTTGGTCCGGAGTCGTGTGCGCTACCACAGCTGAAGCGTCACTCTTCCTCGGTCCTGCGGTCCCGGGCTTCCTGTTGGATCTGGACCACGTAGAGGAAGGTCAGCCCCAACATCGCCATGAGCCCGACTTGAAGCACGGTGTTGGAATAGGGTTGGAGCACGACTTCGCGGCTGTAGATTCGAACCGATGTCTCCTCGGATGCGCTTCGTTCGAGGTAGATGATGTGGTCCTCAAGCACCGTCGGTGACCATTGGTCCCGCGTGTCCGCGGTCAACACTTCGGTCAGGTTCGTGGACAGGTCGTGAAGGTGGATTTCCCCGTCGAGGTACTTGGCTTCGGGATTGATGGGGTTGAGGTGGTCCCAGCCGGTGTAGGCCAAGACGCCGTCGCCAAGGTCGGGATCTGCTGCAGGGTACTTTCCGTCTCCAATGAGGTGCATGGAACCCTCCGTGCGATCGTAGAGGACCAAACGGTCCACCGTGCTGACGTTGACCACCGCCACGAGGTGGGTTTGGCTGAGTTCCAGATCAATGATCGTCCCGTTGACCACGTCAGCCGGCAAGCCCCATGCCTCCATTTCGGCCTCTTGTTCGAGGGAGGCACTGGCGTTCAGGGGCACGGTCAGTGCACCGCTCGTGCCCAGCCTGGCCATGCGCACGTGAAGCGGCTCTTCCTCCGTGCTCCAGGCCAATTCTGCGCCTTCGGCCACCAAAGCGATGACACCGGTAGCGGGTGCAGGAAGGACGGCTTGATCCCCTTGCATCGTCCATCCGTGCAAGGTGCCGTTGACGACCGCGAGGACCACCGTACCGTTCGGACCTTCGGCCAAGGTCAGCACGGACGGACGCTCATCGATGGCCGCTTCCATCGCGACTGTTTGGGGTGCATTGGTTTGAATCACGCGGATGATGGAGGCGTTGGCCATGGCCAAGTGCCCTTGGTCCAGGGCCAACAGGTCGCCTTCGCTCATGTTCGGCTGAGCCACCTCAAGCACAACCTCAGGGGCCGCAAGGTCGTTTAGAACCACCACGTGGACCCCGCTTCGGTTGTCCATGGTGGCCACCCAACCGTCGGCAGCTGCAGCACCTTCAGGCGCTTCGATGCCTCCTGCCGGCAACGCCTGGTGGGTCAGGTCGTAAGTGACCACGAGCAGCACCAGGAAGAGCACAACGCCCAGCCCAAGCCGTGATTCACGTGCACCGGGGTGTCGGAATCGGTGCAGCAGGCCCATGACAGGTGCAACAAGGGCACGCAACGCAACCTTTGGTTGGGTCAAGAGCGACGCCAATCGTGCGTTCATCGTGCGCTCATCGCCAATGCGCCAAACAAAGCCGACCGAGCGTTCGGTCATGGCCACGGCTCCTGCGGCGATCAGGAATCCACCGACGATGTCCGAAATCCAATGGATGCCGAGGTAAACGATCGTGAACGCGGTCACCGCCGTGTAGAGCAAGACCGTGTGACGGTATCGGGTCCAACGACGGTCTTCGTCGTAGCGAAGCAGGCAGAGCCAGACGACGAACGGAATCCCGATGTGAAGGCTTGGCATGCCGTTCGTGAAGGGGTCAATGCGACGGAACCAGTCGGCAATTTCCGGCGTCAAATCGTACGCGATGGTCTCCATCCCGGGGATGACGTCACCGGTCACGCGGACGTTGAAGAACAGGTAGAAGGGCACGGCCAAGATGTACACCCAAGCGATGGAGAGGACGATCCTGTCGGCCATCCATCGGTCATCGAAGTAAGCCACGTAGAAGACGGAGACATAGCAGATGAACATGAACCCGGCCACGTAGAAGTGCGTCAGCGCGATGGACAACCACCTCGCTTCGAAGGCCTCCTGCACGCGCAGGACGAGGTCACCCTCGATGGCGTAAATCCAGGCCGTCATGTCGAGGTTGGTGTTGGCCATCAGGATTCGATCGACTTGGTCGAGGAAGTCCTTGGCGTTGTAGATCATCAACAAAAGGAGCACGTGCACCCAATAGCGGCGGATGAAATCCACGAAACCGGACAACGTCAGGCGACTCCATGGCGGCGCATAGACCGGAAGGAGCACCACGCCCAGCGCGAGTGCGCTGATCATCCACGTCAGGTAGACGCCTTCCACGCTCTTGCCTTTGGGCGAACGACTTCAACGTTGGGCGTCCTTTGCCTCGTCGGTGCGCTCTTGAGGGGGCGACGCTTGGGCGCAGCATGGCCGAAGACGTCTTGCTTGTCGAACATCTCTCCGTTGCTCCAGAATCGGGCGATGACGGCGTCATCGCCTTGGTCACCATCAACCGGCCAGACAAACTGAACGCCCTCAATCAAGACGTCATGAGCGCCATCAAGGCGTATGCAAAGAAGGTTGAGACGCAGGACGAGGTCCGTTGCGTCGTGTTCACCGGTGCCACGCCGGGACCTGCCCCAGAGGGGCGTCGTCCCAAACCAAACGCCTTCGTGGCCGGTGCCGACATCGCCGAATTTGCAGGTCAAAGCAGCAAGGAGATTTACCCGATTTTTGCCGACAACGGGTGGGAAGCCATCTGGGGCATCAGCAAGCCGACCATCGCCATGATCGACGGTTTTGCCCTCGGTGGCGGATGTGAGGTGGCCGTAGCCTGCGACCTTCGCGTGGCCAGCGACCGTTCGAACTTCGGGACGCCTGAGATCAACCTCGGTCTGATGCCCGGTGGCGGCGGCACCCAGCGCTTGGCACGCCTGGTGGGGCTTGGTCGTGCCATGGAGCTGGTGTTCACCGGTGAGATGATCGACGCGGCTGAAGCCCACCGCATCGGTTTGGTGAATCACGTCGTCCCTGCGGCGGACCTGATGGAGCGTACGCTGGCGCTCGCCCGCACGATTGGCAGCAAGTCCGCAGCGACGATGAAAGTGGCCAAGGCCACCATGCGCGCCAGCATGGAAACATCGTTGAGCGAGGGGCTGACGGTGGAGCTGGATGCCTTCTCTGCTTTGTTCGACAGCGCCGACACCGCGATCGGTGTTGACGCCTTCTTGAGCCGGCAAGCACCCGCGTGGACGCACAAGTGAGGCGACCCGGAGCCCCGCAAGACTCCGGACCGCGGGTACGGGACACGAGGTCCCGGTAAGAACGAGCACCTCAGCGCAAGTTTAGTTTCGCCCGAACGTCGTCGGGCAGGTGGTGGAGGTGCCGTCGGTACTTCCGAATGAACCACGGTGGTGCCTGCATTTTCCAGGTGCGTGTACAAAATCCTCGTGGTGCAAGGAATCAGTCGTCGCTGGGAGCCAAGGCCGCCAGTGCATCGGACCGCGCTTCGATGGGATCGGAGGGCGGAGGCAAGTCGCCAAGGGGTGGCAAATCACCAGGGAGAGGGAGGGGCGGCAACTCTGGAAGCGCTTCAGGCTCGCTGGTGGCGCTGCTGCTGAACCCTTCATCGAGGGGCACGCGGAGTTTGATCACCCGGGTCTCATCGAGGCGGACGAAGGAGGCGCCGTACGGGCGACCGGGTTCGGGGTGTTCGGGGACATCGAGGACATGAAGGCCATGGTCCGGTGTACGGAGGAGGGCCACCAGGTCTTCACGGGCCTCAGCTTCCTCCCACATACGAACGGTTGCGGCTCGAATTTCGGCCATGCGTCCACGGCGGCGGGCCTCGATGCGCTCCCGAACTGCAGCGTGGCGTTCCCGTCGTTCTTCGACGGTGACGGCAATGTCCGCGTCTTCGACCGAATCGGCGGTGACTTCGACGACGAATTCCTGAGCGACGTGGGCCTGTTCCACCTCGACCTCGATGACAGGGCCGTGGTTTTCTTCCGCCTCGGCTTCCTGTGCTGCCAGGGCTTCCGCTTGTGCTGCTTTGGCCGCTTCCACCTTGATCCGCTTGCGTTCCGCGAGCGTTGCCGGAGATTCTTGGCGCACCGGTGCAGGGGTGCCGGGGTCAACGTCCACCGTGGCTTCGGCCGTGGCCTCTGCTGAGGCGGCCATGGGCGGTGCTGAGGCGGCTTGTTCGACGTTGCGTGCGGGTTGCGGCTGGCCGCCGAGACGGACCCAAGCAAGTCCGAGGACGCCGAGGGCGCCGACGGTGCCCCACTGGGCTTCCTCGACGAGTTCTCCGGCCAAAAGGAGGTAACTGGCCAACACCCCGAGGAACAGAAGCCCTACGAGCATGCGGACGGTCCTCATGTGGCTCAACCTCGACTGTTCGCTTGTGCTTATGACGCTGATGCCGCTCACTCGGAGATTCCGAGTTGGGACAAGAGGTCCTGGAGTGCCTCGGTCCGGTGGCTAAACTTCGCCTTCAGGTCCATGTCCACCGCCGCAAAGGTGCGGCCATGCGTCGACACTTCGCCTTGGACGCCGATTTCAGCGGGTGCGCCGGAAAGGTCCAGATCTCGTGGAATGAACACAGGATCGAACCCGAACCCTCCTTCGCCGTCAACGGCAGGTGCGATGCGTCCCATGCAGGCCCCCTCTCCGATGAAGATACCATCGGGCGTCATCAACGCGGCAATGGCCTTGAATTCGGCACGACGGAGTCCCGCTTCGACGTGCAGGTCGTCGCTGTGCAGGTGGTCCAAGAGGCGAAGCAGGCCGTGGCACCCCAAGGTGCTCAGAGCGTAGGACGAGTAAACGCCAGGAAAGCCGTCCAACGCTTCGACAAAGAGGCCCGCATCTTCGACCATCAACCAGTCGTCTTGGTTGGGGAGGTGAGCCTTGGCTTGCTCCAATTTCGCCCGTGCCACGGTCTCCAATTCATCGGCCTGTGGTTCCACGATTCCCTCGACCGAGAGCTGGACCACGTCATGGCCAAGCGGCTCAAGGTGATGCTTCGCTTCTGCGACCTTTCCTTCGTTGCCGGTCAGGAAATGTATGCGGGCCATGATGGGCCAACGGACCGTTTGACTTCAATGGCGCGGCAATAGGCTGATGCTCCACCCTGCGCTGGGCAGGTCATGGTCGCTCCTGTTGTGCTCGTGGCCGTTGGCGGTGCGTTTGGGGCTGTCCTTCGCTGGAGCGTTGCTCCCGCAGCCGATGCAGAGGGCGTCCCGTGGGGCACACTGGGTGTGAATTTGCTCGGCTCCTTGCTGCTTGGTGCAATGACCGTGTTGTTGGCCGAAGCTGTTCTTTCTCGGGAGCAAGCGCTCGTGTTTGGTACAGGGCTGTTGGGGGCGTTCACGACCATGTCCACCTTCGCCGTTGAGGTCGTTCGGATGGTCGACGGTGGAGAGCAGGTGACCGCCATGGCGTACCTGCTCGGCACCCTCGTGGGCTGTCCTTTGTTGGCGTTTATTGGGTGGACCATGGCCGAGGCCGTGGTGGCCTGATCATCGTGGAGACAGGACCTGGACGTCTTCGACGTGGTCCAAACGCATCACGGCATCGCGGCCGGACGCGATGGCTTCGTCGTTGACCTCCGACGAACACACCAGGACCGCGGTGGTGCCCTGCACAAGGAGATGGAGGGTCAATTCGATCGGGTTTGTCCCGGTGGCATCCTTCCAAGCACTGCGCACCGCCGCTTCAATTTCGTACCCGTTGGGCAGCGCAGGTGCGTCTTCCTGATCGTCCTCGGGGTCCACGTGAACCGTGAGGTCCTGCAACAAAGGCAGGGCTTCCATGACCCGATCCACCGCCCGATGGGCGATTTCATGGCCTTGGGTCACCGAGAGTTTGGGGTGCACTTGCACGTGGGCTTCGGCAAAAATCCGTCCGCCCACGGTTTTCGTTTTCAACAGGTGGAGGTCTTCCACACCGCCCGTTTCGAGGATGAGTTCACGCATAACGGTGTAGGTTTCGCTGTCGACGCCGGCTTCTGAAAGTTCCAATCCTGCCTCCCACATGATGCGAAGTCCTGCACGCAGCAGCAGCAATCCGACCACAAGGGCGGCGACGAGGTCTCCTGAGGAGAACCCGTACATCGAAGCGAGAAGGCCAATGAAGACCGCGATGCTGGACAGTGCGTCCGTGCGGTGATGCACGGCGTTGGCGCGCAGCAAGGCGTGATCGTAGCGGTTGGCCACGCGCATCGTGGCTCGGAACAAACCCTCCTTGGCCACGATGGTGATGGCCGCCACGGCCAACGCGGGCTGTTCTGGACTCACCCATGACTGGCTCTGCAAACGTTCAGCCGCCTCGATGATGAGCATCACACCGGCCACAGCGATGACCACACCCACCGCCAACGAAGCCAAGGTCTCGAAGCGGCGATGGCCATAGGGATGGTTTTCGTCGGCTTCGGCCGCGCCAAGCCGGACCGCCATGTACACCACGATGTCGGACACAAGGTCCGTCAGGGAATGCAAGGCGTCAGCCAGCAGGGCCACGCTTCCGAACAGGACGCCACCAACGGCCTGAATCGAGGTGAGGACGAGGTTGACGAATCCGCCGGTGAGCGTGATGCGTCGCGCTGCGCGGTCTTGATCCATGGAGGCACCTCATTCTGTGATGGCAAGCATGCGTTCGAGGGCCAGCAACGACCCTTCCTGCACGGAGGTCGGGACCACCACTTGGTTGGGCAGTTCCCCGTGTTCCACGCGTTCCAGCACGTCGAGCAGGTACGCGGGGTGAATCATGTACATCGTTGAGCATGGACACACTTCTGCATCAAGGCATTCGATGTGCTTGTCAGGATGCTCTTTTGCCATCCTTGCCACCATGTTGATCTCGGTGCCGACCGCGATGCTTGAGCCAGCAGGTTGGGCTTCGATGAAACGCTTGATGAATTCCGTCGAGCCGTCGGCGTCCGCGGCATCGACCGTGGCCCGTGGGCACTCGGGGTGAACGACGACCACGCCGTCAGGGTGACGGTTTCTGAAATCAGCAATCTGGGCTGCAGTGAATCGCTTGTGGACGCTGCAGAACCCGTGCCAAAGAAGAATTCTCGCGTCTTCAAGGTCTCCGGTGGCCCCCATGTTGGGAATCCACACCGGCATGCGATCTTCCTCAAGGCCCATCTTCAGACCGGTGTTTCGCCCAAGATGCTGGTCGGGGAAGAACAGGACTGCGCCGTTCGCTCCTGCGCG
>DUHJ01000073.1 GCA_013330925.1 Candidatus Poseidoniaceae archaeon
GCGCTTGGAGGATGGCGAGGTGTTGTTGTGCGGGTTTGAGCAACCGGCGCGCGTCTTCGATGGACACGAGGAAAGCGTTGCGCGGCATGCCTTCCACCGTGTGGCACGCTGCCATGGGCGACATGGGTCTGCCCGCGTAGGTCCCTTCGTCCACGTTCATGTGTCGACAAAACCCACCGAGGGCACTTCAAACCATCGTGCCTTCAGGCCGCAGCAGAGCGCTTTTTTGCCGTCGTGGCACGGTGCACGCCGCGGTGGATCAGCCACCCGGCCCCTCCGAGCCAAACGAGGCCCTCGAGCACCAACAAGGGCACGTACAGTGGACCCAAGTCTTGGAAGAGGTGTTGTGCGTCGTACGGTAGCCCATACCGGCCCATGTACAAGGATTGGGAAAGCAGGTTCGCACAGAACCACGCCACGAGGGCCATCCAAAGCCAGCGGCCGCTCTTTGCCTTCTGTCCCATAAACAAAAATCGACGTGCTGGGATATAAGGGACTGTATTCGATGCTCATGCTTCCTCGTGCTTTGGCCACCGTTCCTTGGCGTCGGGCACGACGCGCAAGATGGCGTCCTCCACGGCATCGATCCACGCCTGAGCAACGGCCGCTTCTCCGCCTGATGAATTCAGGGATGTCTGCCAATCCATGGCGGTCTCTTCGTTGCCGAGGGCGCTGTGAATGCGGTTCAAGGCGAGGTAGGCCATGGGGTTGAGATGCGGTTCGTCCGTGTCCCACCCTCGCTCAAAGCATGCGATGGCCCCGCGTTCTCCTGAGAGCGCACCACGTTGCAGGGCGACCATGCCTGCTTGGCTCCATGCCAGCGGAAGTTTGCCGATGAGCAGGCCACGGAACACAAGGTATGTCTGCCCCATACCAAGAAGCACCAGGGCGAGGAAATCCACCCACTGCTCGACGGTGCTCAGGGTGGACCACGTTCGTGCCATGAGGCCACCGATGCCGACGCACAACAGGAAGCCCGACAGTGGAGCAACGATGACGTCTCGGCGGGTTCGTACGATGTGCGTCAAGCCTGCAATGACGCCGAAGGCACCCAAGACGCACAACACGGCCAACAAACCGTCCACGCCGAGTGGACGGGGGGCGGCGGTGCCCAACGCAAGCAAGGCCGCAAGGGTCAGGATCGTCCACCCGTAGCGGGAGGAGGGTTCGGGGAAGGGTTGCTGCTTTGACAGACGGACCAACAGGACGCCGATCAGGCTCAACAGCCCGAGCAGGAGCCACACCAAGGTCGCGTCGTCAGAGAATGGGCCCACAGGACGTCACGGTAGGGCGCCGGTTTTCAAGTCCGTTCTTCGTCCTAAGCCCCGCCACGGTGGTAGGCCGTACCGCGATGAATTTCCGTGGCCCTGTACACTTGTTCCAACAAAACCACGCCAGCCAACTCGTGCGGCATGGTCAGACGGGAAAGGGAGAGGCGAGGCAAGTTTCCACCTTGGTCGCCCCAACCGTCCGGAGGCCCGACCATCAGGTGCACATCGCCGCTCCCAAGGGTCCAGCTCCGAAGGCGCTCGGCGAATTCAAGGCTGTCCAGAAGATCACCGCCCTCGTCCAAAAGGACGCGGTGCGAGCCCTCTGGTGGGGCCTCAACGTAGGCCTTCAGCGAGGTCTTGGCGGGATGGGCTTGAACCCGGACACCGCGCTGACGCAAACGAGCAAGGTAGAGGTCCATGGCATCGGCCATCGAGCGTTCTTTGGGACGACCATGCAGGTGGACCGTGATTCGCCCCATGCTCCGCTCAAGGGTTCATGTTGCATGTGTTCTTCGCTGGACAACCTCAAAGCAGGTCGGTTCGAAGGCACGTCATGGGTTGGCGGCTTCCTTGGAGACGTGGGGCCGATTCCGGCGACCGCAATCCGCCCTTGCGCCGGGACACGCGGGCGTGGTTGAGCGCCATGCGTGAAGTCTGCGAGCGGCATTTCGACCGCCCACAAGCCGGCCGCATGCGGGTGCGAGAATTGCAAGTGGAATGGAGGGAAGCCATGGCGGACGGTACCCTCGACGAAGCCGGTCATTTGGGGTTGGAACGGCGCGCTTACAGGCTGCTGAACGGCGACGACGAAACCTGGTTGAGGTGGCTGGACGACCTCGAATTTTGGCAACCAGGTTGGAATCCTGACCAAGGCGATGAACAGGCTTGATAGCGGCCCCACTTTAGCCCATACCATGGGCCAGCAGCCTACGCTTCACCTGCTGTATTCCTGCCCCTTTTGCTGGAAGGTACGGGGCCTGACGGAACACCTTGGCATGGACGTGCGGTACGTTCCGGTGAACGGAATGAGGATCCGCAAGGACGTGGCTTTTGCTGGCGATTGGGGAAAGGTCCCGGTCTTCACCGATGAACACGGCCAGCACGTGGTCGACTCCACGCCCATCCTTCGCCACATCGACGCCAACTACAACGGGGGAAAACTTGCTGCTCGCGGCGATGCTGCCCGTCAGGACACATGGATGACATGGGTCGATACGCACATGTCCAAAGCCACCGTTCCGATGCTGTACGGTCGCCTTGGTTCCGCGTTGAAAACGACCACCCGCATCTCAAAAATTGAGAAATTCGGTTTCTTTTCCAAGCATCTGTACGCCTGGGCAGGGTTTCCCGTCATGTGGGGCATCATCGCCCGCAAGCGGGTCAAGAAAGACGGGCGAACGCCAAAGAAACTCTGGCATGATTTGCTGAGTGAGTTCACAAACGCCTTCGAGGGCCAGCCCTTCTTTGGCGGTGAGCAACCGGATTTGGTGGACTTTGCTGCCTTCGGCTACATGCGTTCGATTTCCCCGTTCCCACAATTCGATCAGCTCCGGGATCACGATGCCGGTATGACGTGGTATGAGGGAATGGTCGGCACGCTTCACGGGGCGTGATGTTGTGAAGGTCGGCTCACTCTCCTTTGCCAAGGTGGAGGCGGGCACGACCTACGTTGGGGACGACCGTGGCGGGTGGATTCACGCCGGCCAGCGGCCTCGGCACGAGGTGCGCGTTCCGGAATTTTTCATCCTTGAAACGCCGCTCCTTCGAAGCGACGTGGCCCGTCTCTGCAACGAGCCGGTGCCTGACGAAAAAGGCCCCCACGAAGGCATCGATGCGGCCCTGCTTCAACAGATCTGCAGCGCCGTCCAGGCCGGGCTTGAAGGCGATCTCGAGGTCCGGCCACCGAGCCTCGCCGAGTGGACGATCGCCAACGAAGTGGGGGTCCTCCAGCCGCAACCTGGCGTGCTCGAGGTGCTTGCCGACGCTCCTTTCTCCAACCACCGGGGCGCCCCCATGGACGGGCGGCCAAGGGAAGGGTCCACCCTCGGCCCGCTGATGGACCAACTTGCTTGCATCGAGGTGCATCCGTACAAGACCGGCGCAACAGCGACGTCCTCCGTGCCCATGGACCGTCGCCTACCTGGAACGGTGCTGCGCCTTGTGCTCAGCCCCAAGCGGGTTGGCGCCACCCGCACGGTGCCACGCCAAGCGGATGTCGCGGCCAACCTCCGCATCGAAGCACTTTGCACCTTGCTCATCGGCGTCGTGCCGTCCTTCTTGATCCCCGTCTTGCGTGGGTTTGGGGGCTACGCCCTCGAAGGCTGGGCCAACCTGCTCTTCGGTGGACTCGTCGCCGGATTTGTCACCGGAGCGGTGTGGCGACCACGCCGGCCGACGGTCCAATGGGACGACGGTGAGGTTCAGGACGACGAGCGCAAGGTCTCCCAGTAAGAGTCTCCGCGGCACGCCTCGGCCACGCAGAGCGTGGCCATGTTGACGATGTCACGGACCTCGTCGTTTCGAGCCACGATTTGCACGGGGAAGGTGATGCCTTCGAGGATGGGGCCGATCATCTCGGCGTCCGCCAATTGCTCCAACAGCTTGTAGGCGATGTTGGCCGCGGCCAGGTTGGGGCAAACCAAGACGTTCGCCGGGCCTTCAAACTCGAGGAAGGGATACTCCTGTTGAACCATAGTGTCCAAGGCGGTGTCCGCTTGCATGGGCCCGTCGATGCGCAAGGTTGGGTCCAACTCCCGCGCCGTGGCCACGGCATCCTCAATGCGTGTGCTGCGTTGTTCTCTGTTGGAACCAAAGTTGGAGAAGGAAAGCATAGCGACCCTCGGTTCAAGCCCGAAGCGTCGCGCAACCCGCGCGGTCTGCACCGCGATCTCGGCCAACGTTCGCTGGTCGGGGTAGATGTTCACCGTTGCGTCGGCGAGGATGATCAAGCGTCCGGCCACCGACACGACATAACAGCCGACGATGCAGTGGGCTTCTGGATGAGTCCCCAAGTTCTGGATGGCGGGTTTCAGCACGTCTGCGTAGGTCCGTCCGACGCCACCGACCATGCCGTCTGCGTCGCCCGCCTTCAGCATGCTCGATGCGAAGTACGGACGGCTCTTCAGCAGGCGCTCAGCATCGGCGAGGGTCACGCCTTTTCGCTTGCGACGCATGGCGAGTTCAGGTGCATAGACGGCCTTCCTCCGTTCGTCCTTTCGTGGATTGACGACGGTGTGTTCGAAGTCCAAACCGAGGTGAGCGATGCGCCGCTTGATGCGGTCCGGCGGCCCCAAGAGGATGGGGTGGCAGATTTTCTGGTCGGACAACTGGGCCGCTGCACGGAGGACACGCTCCTGATCGCCTTCTGGGAAGACGATGCGTTTTCCGCGGCCTCGAACTTGGTTGATCACGCTGCGCATGAGCGCGTAACTCTGGCCCAAGCGCCCCTCAAGTTCCTCACGGTAGCGGAGTTCATCGAAGTCCTCGGGGCCCACGGCAGCAACGCCTTCCTCCACCGCGGCCTTGGCCACGGCGCTTGCTTCCCAAATGAGCACGCGTCGATCGAAGGGTTTCGGAATGATGTATTCCGGTCCAAACTGCATTTCCAGACCGTCGTAGGCTTGTGAAATGTAGTCCGGAACGGGCTCTTTGGCCAATTCCGCCAACGCCCGTGTGGCGGCCATCTTCATGCCTTGCGTGATGTCGCGAGCCCGCACGTCAAGGGCACCACGGAAGATGTAAGGGAAGCCAAGCACGTTGTTCACTTGGTTTGGATAATCCGACCGCCCGGTGGCAATGATGGCGTCGTCGCGGACCGCGGTGACTTCGTGAGGCGCAATCTCTGGCGTCGGGTTGGCCAAGGCAAACACGATCGGTCGGTCGGCCATCGCAGCCACCATTTCGCCGGTGACCAATCCACCGCGAGAAAGCCCGAGCATGACGTCTGCACCGACCAGGGCGTCGCTGAGGTCGCCGGCCGGACGGTCTTGCGCGAAAGGTGCCTTGTAGACGTTGATTTCGCCCGCTTCCAAACGCGCCTTGGTGACGATGCCTTTGCTGTCGCACATCGTGATGTGCTCTTGACGAACGCCGCAGGCCACGTAATGGTTGGCGCATGCGATGGCGCTTGCGCCAGCACCGATCACGACGACCTTGACGTCCTCGATGGCTTTCCCCTGAAGCTCACAGGCGTTGATCAGCGCAGCCGCGGAAATGATGGCGGTGCCGTGCTGGTCGTCGTGCATGACGGGAATGTCGGTGGCTTCGGCGATGCGCCGTTCGATTTCGAAACATTCGGGTGCTTTGATGTCCTCAAGGTTGATGCCTCCAAAGGTCTTGGAGATGGCCACCACCGTGTCGATGAAGCGCTCCGGGTCGGTTTCGTCCACCTCGATGTCGAACACGTCGATGTCTGCGAAGGTCTTCAGAAGCAATCCCTTGCCTTCCATGACGGGTTTGCTGGCCAAGGCACCGATGTCCCCAAGGCCAAGCACGGCCGTACCGTTGGAAATCACCGCCACGAGGTTGCCCTTTGACGTGTACCTGTAGGCGTCCTCTGGCCGTTCAGCGATTTCCAAACACGGGTAGGCCACGCCGGGAGAGTACGCCAAGGAAAGTTCGTGCGCGGTGGCGTGAGGTTTGGTGGGCACGACCTTGATTTTGCCTCGAGGTGAGGCCTCGTGGTACTCCAAGGCTTCCCGCTTGAGGTGCTCTTCGCGTGACGATTCGCCCATGGTCCTCGGCGTCTCGGCGACGCGACCCGGTTTGAGCCTTCTGTGGTGTGGCTCCGCACACCGCCAATTCCCGACGTTGCTGAACCCTATGGAGGACCGTTGAAGAACCGTCGGAGTCGATGGCTTTCCGTGCACAGGTCACGCGTCATCGCCACCATCGGCCCTTCGTGCGACAACGAGGACACGCTCACGGCCATGCTCGAGGCTGGACTCGACGTGGCTCGCCTGAATTATTCACACGGTGATTTGCCCTCAAAAACGGCGACCATCGAGCGTCTTCGAGCGGTGGAAGCGAAGGCCGGACGTCCGCTTGGGGTCCTCGCTGACCTGCCCGGGCCAAAACTCCGGCTCGGTCGATTTCCAGGAAGCATTCACCTTGTTCGGGGAACCTCCGTGACCTTGCGCTGTGGGCAAGAGACGTCCGACGACGTGAGCGACCTGACCTTCCCGGTGCCCTACGCTGCACTGGCAGAGGAACTCCGCGTTGGCGATCCGGTCTTGCTCGCGGATGGACTGATTCGCTTGGAGGTGGAATCCATCGATGGCACTGCGGTCGTGGCTCAAGTGCTCGACGGTGGGCACTTGAGCGAACGGAAGGGAATCAACGTGCCGCGCACCTTGGTCTCGCTGCCCGCCATCGGGGATAAGGACGAAGCTTGCCTGAGGCACGCGCTTGAGCACGAAGTCGATTTTGTGGCCGTCTCCTACGTGAGGAGTGCCGAGGACATGGCACCTGCACGCCGCATCATCGCCGAAGCTGGTCTGCACACCTGGGTCATCGCCAAAATCGAACACCCTGCCGCCCTTGACGATCTCGACGCCATCGTCGATGCAAGCGATGCGGTCATGGTGGCCCGAGGAGACCTCGGGGTGGAAATCCCGCTGGAAGAAGTTCCTGCTGCACAAGAGCGGATCATCGGTATGTGCCTCGCACGCGGAAAACCCGTCATCGTCGCCACACAAATGCTGGAATCGATGGTTGATCACCCTCGCCCGACACGGGCCGAAGTCAGCGATGTCGCGACCGCGATTCGGCAATTCACCAGTGCCGTGATGCTCTCGGGAGAGACCGCCACGGGCGCGTACCCTGTTGAAGCGGTGTCGACCATGATTCGAATTGCTGAACGTGCAACGATGGCCATCGACGACCTCCCCAGCCCTCCGGCGCTGGCGATGTTCAGAAGCACCCGAGCCATCACAGGCGCGGCCGTCAAATTGGCCGCCGATGTTGATGCGGATCGGCTGATCGTGGCCACCCAACACGGGAGCGCTGCCCGCTTGATGGCCGCACATCGCCCTCGCCGACCCATCTTGGCGATCACCAACCGCATGCGTGCACTTCGCCGCACCACAATCCTTCCCGGAGTGAGCGGTCACCTCGTCGAGGAACTGGCCCGATCCCGGGACACCGTTGGAGCTGCGGTGAAAGCCATGGTCGACGCTGGGCGGATGCATCCCGGCGAAAAAGTGGTCACCGTGACCGGTTCACCCAACGCGATTCGAGGCCGCACGTCGACCATTCGGCTGGTGGGCGTCGACGATGAAGGGCATCTTCGCATGTTGGAATGACGGTCGACTTCTGGTTTGGTTTGTTTGAACATGCAAACCTACCCCTTATACCTGTAAGGAAGCCCAAATCGCCCATGGAGGCTCGTATTGGGGCGGGGTCCCGCAGCATCCGGCTGCGCGCGACTGGGCTCGTCCTGCTCATGCTGATGAGCCTGGCCTCACCTCTTCTGGTGCCCAACGCCTCGGCTCACGAGGACGCCGGTGGAACGGTATGGCCCATGAACGGGAGCGAGGACACCGGTTGGGTCAAACTCGATGCGGTTTCCTCAGACGGCATTCAACCGGCCAGCGCAGACTGGAACCTGACCTTCGCTCCGGGCGCAACGCTCGACAACGTGTCCTTCGAAATCCGTGTGTCTGGTGCTGAAGGCATGGTCATCGACTCACCGTTGATGATCACCGGTGGGTCCGTGGGTTCAGCCCTCCTCGATTTGAGCAGCCAAGGCTGGATGGGTCAAACCCTCGACCTCGACGGAGGTGATCCGTTCACTGGACGGACGTCAACCAGCGGCCTGTCGTCAAGTTGGACCCTCCCTGGAGGGGCCACCGTCACCGACCTTGTGGTGCAAGCCCTCGCACCCGCCGACCCCACGGTTTCGCTCAAACCGATGGCTTTCGAACCCTCGGCACGTGCCGTTCACCCGGACGACGGCAGGCTTTGGTTGGCCGTGGACGACCGGGTGCTCGTCATCGACGCCGCCATGAACCCCCCGACCATCGACATCGTCGACGTCCCCGACGTGGTCGCCATCGTCGACCTTGAGGTGGACCTGAGTCACCGCCAGGTGTTGGTGCTGGGCACCGACGGCATGCATGCCATCGACGTGGACACAGGCGCACTGGTTCCACTGCCGACCAACCAAAGCACCGTTGGAAGCGATGCACCGATCCTCAGGCTCGCCACCGACG
>DUHJ01000120.1:0-3389 GCA_013330925.1 Candidatus Poseidoniaceae archaeon
TCCTCCCCACGGGCCGCTGAGCGGAACGACCGCTTCGTTGAACAGGGGGCGGCGCACCCGAGGAGCATGGCTGGCCTTGCACGCACCGCGTTGCTCGCGCTCCTGATGATCTGCGCGCCGCTCAGCGGGTGCGTGGGCAACGACGACGACGTCACCATGCCGGCCGCGGACGACCTCAACGTCATGCCCGAGGTCTGGTCGGCCGGTGAATGGACCCGGGTGACGTTCAGTGCCGAGGCCCCGCTCTCCGTCTTCGTCCCTCATTTCCTCCGAAGCGTCAACGGCGGTTACGTGCAAAACGGCACCGTCCTGGACCTTCAAATCGGTGACGAGGTGGAGCTTGAGGTGCTCCCCAGCGCCCGGCTGAGCAACGCCACGCTCATGTTGGCACCCATCGGCACCTCGGTCTTCCCCGTGCGTGAGGCAGGGGAATCTTGGGGCTCGTGGATCGCCCGAGGTGGCCCAGGCGCAGGTGCGGCCAACACGCCCATCGCGGCAACGCCCAACAACGAGGGAGGCGCCCTCAGCCTGATGCGGACCGCCAACGGCTCGTCGGCCGGCGAGGTTGTCATCGCACAGGTGCCTTTGTTGCGGAACGTGAACTCGGTGTTTGCCGAAGACCAAGGGCAAGCGCAGACCGAAGGGTGGGTCAACGGCAGGGACGTCTACGACTGGCTGGCGATGATCACCGATGAGACGCCTGACCCCACCGACCCATACGATGGAGCGGTCGGGTACCTCGACCGTTGGGTCGGCAATGCCGTACCGGCCTATGAAGACGCCATCGCCTTCTTTTCAGGCGTGCTCGAAGGCTACGGCCTCCGCACAGAAGTCCAACGCTTCCAGGCCAACACAGGTTGGGCGGTCAACATCTGCGGCTACAAGGACGGCACGTTGGCTCCCGACGAGTGGCTCGTCTTCGGCGCGCACTTCGACATCGCTCCGCCGCTGGTGATGACGCCTGGCCCAGACATTCCGGGATACGGGACCCGTGTGGGCGCCTACGACAACTCTGCGGGCACCTCGATGATCCTCGAAACCGCAGAATCGCTCTCCAAGATCGAAACCCGCCGCACCATGGTCTTCTGCCTCTGGTCGAGCGAAGAAGAGGGGTTGTGGGGCTCGCGTGCGTGGGCACAGGACACCGCTGAACTCGACGTCACGGTCACGAATTACGTCAACCTCGACATGATGGGCATCAACTGGCCGGGCGATTGGGTCCTGTCGTGCTACATCGGCCCCGAGGTCACCCCGGGCGAGGTCATCGACCAAGCGGAGATGTACGGCTTGGCCGAGTGGATCGGCGCCGGTGAACTCGGCCTTGAATCGCAAATCGAGCGCGGCTGGGCCGCGTGGCTGGAGGACGGCGAGTCTGCCATGTGGACCGATTCCTACGTGGAGACGGTGGCCATCTACGAATCACCGACCGCGCGCAGCGACCACGACTCTTTCCAAGAGCACCTCGACACCATCACGATGGGGTGGAACGGTGTGGTCGACGGCTATCCCTGCTACCACAGGGAGTGCGACAAGCTCTCCACGATGGAAGAATACATGGTCACCGAAGGTCGTACTGGCGAACAAAACCTCGTCGAATCCTTCGACGTGGTCGCGTGGTGGTCCACGATGACCTTCCTTGCGTTGGACGAACAGCCCATCCTCAACGCGCTGTGACCTCGGCGCCCTGCTGCTCTGTTGAAGGCCCCCAGAGCCCCGGCCAACGGGCCTTGATGCCACGAAGCAGCACGCGTGAGAAGACCATCGAGAAGGCCAGGAAGATGATCGACGTCCACCAAGGCGCCTCACCGCTGGTGGCCAAGAGCCAGGTGACGACGAGGATGCCCATGCCGTAAACGGCGCGAAACGCCGAGAAGAGCAGCATGCCCCGCACGACGGGATTGGACCAAATCCGGCCCACACGCGATCCCTCGCCCATGCACCCCCGTCGAGGCTTGACGCTTCAACGCTGCCACCGCGCCGTCAGCCCTCGACCAGTGGTCGAGTGTCGTCTTCGACCGCCCGTGGGCGGACGCGCCCCCACAGATCGCCGTGAAGACGGTGTTTGCTCGGTCGCTTCGGTGAGGAAAAAGCCGTTTTGCGCGTTCTGTCCACGTTTCTATATCGTCCTGTTCCCTCTTCAAAGAATCGGCCATAACCTCCTGTGAACCTTGAGGTTCCTGTCGCCACGTGAACAGGCTTGAGAAGGAGAGCCGCCACGGCACGGCATGGTCTCGAGTCGCGTGGCGCACGCCCTCGTCCTCGTGTTGCTCATGTGCAGCGCTCCTTTGTCGGGCTGCTTCGCGCCTTCGGGCGGTGAGGAGCTCCCGTCTGCGGACGATCTCGAGATCCGTCCTTCCACGTGGATTGGCGGTGAATTCCAGACCGTGGCCTTCACCGCAGACGAGGACCTCAGCCTCTACGTCCCTTACCTGCTTCGTGACCCGGCCACGAACTTTGTGCAAAACTCGACCATTGTCGAACTGAACGAAGGCGAGACCGTCGAGCTCACCCTGCTCGCTCCGCCGCGCACCACCACCGCCGTGGTCCAAATTGGACTGCCCGGACGCGACGCCTTCCCTGTCCGAGACGTCAACGAGTCGTGGGCCACGTGGGTGGCCCGTGGTGGCATGGGTGCGGCGGAGCGTGGCCCTGCCGCCTCCGTCCTCGTCGACGAGAACAGCACGTGGCCGTCGATCCAATCAGGCAACGTCACCGGCGGCCCGTCCACCGCCGTCACGGCGTCCATCGAGCGCTTGGCCGCTCCTGCTTACGACGAAAGCGAGGGTGCGCGTCATTCCACCGGCTTTGTCAACGGCCGAGACACCTACGACACGCTCGCTTTCCTGACCAATGAGGACCTCGATCCGACCGATTTGGCCGACGGTGCGGAAGGTTTCCTGAACCGATGGGCCGGCCAGGGCAACGCTGCGTACGAGGACGCTGCACAATTCCTCATCCAAGAATTCGAATCCTTCGGACTTGAGGTCAACGTGCAACGCTACGAGTACACCGATTGGCAGGGCAACCAAAATCCCGAGGGGTACAACATCTGCGGCTTCCGTTACGGCACCCTCTTCCCGAACGAGTGGATGGTCTTCGGCGCCCACTTTGACGTCGCGCCGCCGATCAACGCCCTCGCCCTTGACCCGCACGTGACGGGCGTGCGCACCTACGGCACACGCGTGGGCGCATACGACAACACCGCCGGGACCTCGATGGTCCTCGAAGTCGCCGAAGCGATGGCCAATGCGGCCACGCGCCGGACGATGGTGTTCTGCCTTTGGTCTGGCGAAGAAGGCGGCAAGCGCGGCAGCGATTACTGGACCGATTTCTACGTCTCGCAGGAGAACCCTGACGTGACGGTCACGAATTACGTCAACCTCGACATG